>NZ_JBDYKL010000013.1:0-98085 GCF_040012415.1 Sanguibacter sp. 25GB23B1 | reverse complement strand
GCGAGGAGCCGGGGCCGTCGTCGACCGTGATGCGAAGCGCCTTGCCGGCGACGCGCGCGCGACCGATCCGGTCCATCGTGGCCGAGTCGAGCGGGGTGGCGATGTCGACGAGGGAGAAGCTCGGGAAGATGTCGATCTTGCCGAGGTCCTTGCCCGAGAGGCCGCCCTCGTTCGTCAGCGCACCGACGATGCCGCTGGGCTGGGCACCGTGCGTGTGACCGACGGAGAGGCGGTAGCGGGTCCCGATCGCGTCGCGGCGGGGAGCCCGACGCGTGTCGCTCGAGTCGCGGCGGGGGCCGCGGTCGTTGCGGTCGCTCTGGGTGGAGCTGGCGCGATCGTCACGACGGCGGGTGTCGCGAGCCTCCGCACGCTGCGCCTCGAAGAGCTCCTCCTCGGCGCGGGCCTGAGGTCCGCTGTCGCCGACGGAGAGCGCGGCGAGGACGGCAGCGAGCTCGATCGGGTCGATGCCGTGGGTCTCGACGTACTCACGGACGAGGTCCTGGTACATCGAGAGGCGACCGGCCACCTGACGCTCGGCGACGAGGCCCAACGCGCGGCGGACCTTGTAGCTCGAGACGTCCGCGGGGGAGGGGATCTCGATCTCGACGAGCTGCTGACGGATGGTGCGCTCGATCGTCTTGAGGCGACCGCGCTCGTTCGGCGTCACGAAGGAGAGCGCGGTGCCCGTCCGGCCTGCGCGGCCTGTGCGGCCGATGCGGTGGACGTAGGCCTCGGGCTCGCCGGGGATGTCGAAGTTGACGACGAGCCCGATGCGGTCGACGTCGAGGCCACGTGCGGCGACGTCGGTGGCGACGAGGACGTCGAGCGAGCCGTTGCGCAGACGCTCCACGATCTTCTCGCGGTCCTTCTGGGCGACGTCACCGGAGATGGTGGCGGCGGAGATGCCCTTCTCGATGAGCGCGCTGCCGACCTCTTCGGCTGCACCACGGGTGCGGCAGAAGACGATCGCGGCATCCGCGTCGGAGGTTGCGAGAACGCGGGTGAGCGATCCGATCTTGTGGCGGAACGGCACGACGGCGAACTGCTGGGTCACGCCGGTGACCGTCGAGGACTGCCGGGACACGGCGATCTCCACGGGCTGGCGGAGGTGGTGCTGGGCGACGCGGCGGATCTGAGGAGGCATCGTCGCGGAGAACAGCGCGACCTGGCGCTCGACCGGCGCGGCTCCGAAGACCTTCTCGACGTCCTCGGCGAAGCCCATGCGGAGCATCTCGTCGGCCTCGTCGAGGACGAGGAAACGGATGCCGTCGAGCTTGAGGGTGCCACGCTCGAGGTGGTCGATGACACGACCCGGCGTGCCGACGACGACCTGTGCGCCGCGAGAGAGCGAGCGCACCTGCTGCTGGTACGGCGCGCCACCGTAGACAGGGATGACCTCGATGCCGGGGAGGTGCTTCGCGAAGCTCTCGATGGCTTCGGCGACCTGCATGGCGAGCTCACGCGTCGGGGCGAGGACGAGCGCCTGCGTCTGACGCAGGTTCGGGTCGATCGCGGCGAGCATCGGGAGGCCGAACGCCGCCGTCTTGCCAGTACCGGTCTGGGCCACGCCGGTGATGTCGTTGCCCGCGAGCAGCGCGGGGATGGCGCGCTCCTGGATCAGCGAGGGGATCGTGAAGCCGAGATCGAGGACGGCCTGGAGGAGCGGGGCCGGCAGACCGAGGTCGGCGAAGGTGACGGCGGAAGGCGCGACGACGGTGGTGTCGGCGTCGTTCTGGGCGCGCTCGGGCGCAGCGGTGTCAAGAGACGTCATGGAGGAAGGCAACCATTCAGTGGTGTGGGGGAGCGGTCGGTCGAGCCATGGAAGATCGGCCGGTGTCGCAATCCCGAAAACACACACTGGGCCGGTTCGGCCACTAACACACGCACACGCGGGACCCGCGACGAACTCCGAGGAATGACATCACTGTACTCGGTGACTCGGGAGCAGCGCGAGGGCGTGACGGGTGACCTCAGACACACGCCTAGGATGGTCGTGGAAACAGGTACCGCGGAAGGATGTGAGGTGGGGGGCGTCGTCAGGGATCCGCACGTGAGCAGTCGTGTCGTCACCGTGCCCAATGCGATCAGCCTGCTCCGGCTGGCGCTCGTCCCGGTCTTCGCTGTGCTCATCGTCCAGGGGCACGACGGGTGGGCGCTCGTCGTGCTCGCGTTCTCCGGCTTCACCGACTGGCTCGACGGCGTCGTCGCGCGCCGGCTCGACCAGGTCTCGGAGCTCGGCCAGGTGCTCGACCCTGCTGCCGACCGTCTCTTCATCTTCGTCACTCTCGTGGCGCTCGCCTGGCGTGACATCGTCCCGCTGTGGCTCGTCGCGCTCATCGTGGGTCGCGACGTGCTGCTCCTGCTCCTCCTCCCGCGGCTCTCCCGCCACGGCTACGGCCCGCTCCCGGTCAACTTCGTCGGCAAGGCGGCGACCTTCGCCCTCCTCTACGCCTTCCCGCTCCTGCTGCTGGCCGAGGCGCCGGGCGCGATCGGGACCTGGGCCTCGGTGCTCGGGTGGGCGTTCGCCTGGTGGGGGGTCGGGATGTACTGGTACTCGGGCGGCATCTACGTCCACCAAACGTCGCGGCTCGTCGGCGCCGGACGGACCGGCTCGTGACAGGCCGCAGGCTCTCGGACGAGTCGCTCTCCGGTCGACCGGCGGTCGACGCATCGATGACCTTGCTCAACGAGGTGATGCGGCAGCCGTTGGACCCCTCCTACGCAGCCGCCGCCCGCCGCCGAGCGGCCGGTGCGTCAGCGACCCCACGGCCGTTCGCGACGGTCGCCCTCCTCGTGCTGGCGGTCCTCCTCGGACTCGTGACGGCGAGCGCCGCCGTGCAGCTGCGAGCCCCGGAGCCGTCCGTCCTGGCCGCTCGCACCCTTCTCGAGGACGAGATCGTCCACCGCCGCGACCAGGTGGACGCGAAGGCCGCGCAGAATGCCACGCTCCAGGCATCCATCGACGCGCTCCGTGACTCCGCGCTGGAGACGACCGACCCGCGGATGCTCGCGCTTCTCCAGCGGGACAGCATCGTCTCCGGGACGGGAGCGGTCCGCGGGCCTGGGCTGACGGTCACCGTGGAGGACGGGGCGAGCGCCGCCGAGAACCCGAAGGCGCTCGTCCAGGACACCGACCTGCAGCTCGTCGTCAACGCTCTCTGGGCGGCAGGTGCCGAGGCGATCTCCATCAACGGTCAGCGTCTGACTGCGACGACGGCGATCCGGAGCGCTGGGAGCGCCATCCTCGTCGACCTCGTCGGCGTGAGCGGTCCGTACGACGTCGTGGCGATCGGAGACCGCAACGGCCTCGAGACCGACTTCGCGCGGTCGTCGGCGATGCAGCAGCTCGAGGGTTTCGCGTCCGCGTACGGCATCAAGACGACCCTGACCAGCCACGACGACGTGGCTCTCCAGGCCGGGAAACCGCCCGTCCTGTACTCGGCACGGCCGATCGACGACCATAATGGCAGCCAATGACTACCGCATGGGGGAGAACAACGTGATTCCGGTCTTCGGACTCTTGCTCGGGGTGGCGGCCGGGCTGTGGCTCGAGCCGACGGTTCCTGTGTACCTCCAGCCGTACCTCCCGATCGCGGTCGTCGCTGCCCTCGACGCACTCTTCGGTGGCCTGCGCGCGCTCCTCGACGGGATGTTCGACGACAAGGTCTTCCTCGTGTCGTTCCTCTCGAACGTCGTCGTCGCCGCGCTCATCGTCTTCCTCGGCGACCAGCTCGGGGTCGGGACGCAGCTGTCGACCGGTGTGGTCGTCGTCCTCGGTATCCGGATCTTCTCCAACGCCGCTGCGATCCGTCGTCACCTCTTCCGCGCATGACCGGACCGGAGACTCCCGGGGCGCGTCCGAGCACTCCCGACGAGGCCGACGCGGAGGCGTCTCTCGAGACCGGGGCGACTCCGCCGAACGTCGTGCCAGCTCTGACACCTGTGCCGGACCCGCCCGTCGGTCCCGTCGAGCTCGAGACCGTCCGGCTCGAGAGCGCCGAGACGACGCCTGAGTCTCCCGTCGCGCGACCCACGACGAGCGTGGTCGCGTCGGGACCGGAGGGCCATGAGGACGCAGGTCTCCCGGACGCGCCCGACGACCGGGACGACGACCCTGAGCCGTCTGGCGCAGTCGCCGAGCCCGCGATCCTCCACCCTGCCGCCCCTGAGTCCGTGACCCCCGAGGCCCCCGAGATCCCCGATGCTGCGGTCGCCACCCCGTCCGGGCGACCGGGCACTCCTTGGCGTCGCCTCATGGCGGCCTGCAAGCCGCACATGAGCCGGGCGCAGGTTCTTGCAGCCGTGCTCTGCGCGGTGCTGGGCTTCGCGCTCGTCGTCCAGCTCCGGCAGACGAGGCAGGACGAGTTCGCCAACCTGCGGCAGTCGGACCTCGTCCGGATCCTCGACGACGTCACGCGCAGGTCGGAGGACCTCGACCGCGAGCGTTCCTCTCTCCTCAAGACCGAGTTCGACCTCCGGTCGGGCACGGACTCACAGCGCGCGGCACTGGAGCTCGCCGAGCAGGATGCTGCCACGCAGGGGATCCTCTCCGGCCGGCTTCCTGCGGAGGGCCCGGGAGTCGAGATCACGATCGTCGAGGGCGACACGAAGGTCTCGGCGGCTCGGATGTTCAACGTCCTCGAGGAGCTGCGCAACGCGGGCGCCGAGGTCATCGAGGTGAACGGGATCCGCATGGTCACGAGCAGCTACTTCCTCGACTCCCGCAGCGGGATCGTCATCGACGGCATCGCCGCGTCGGCCCCGTACCGCTGGGCGGTCATCGGCGATCCGCTCACGCTGCAGCCCGCGATGGAGATTCCTGGAGGGGCGCTACCCACGATCCGCACGAACGGCGGTACGGCGACGATCGAGCCGCGAGAGCTCATCGAGGTGAAGGCTGTCCGTGAGCCGGACGAGCCGGAGTTTGCCAGCCCGGGCGGCGACGCCGGCTGAATCTGGGCCGGTGTAGCGTCGATGACACCGAACAGTTCCGAAAAAGTCTGCGCACGATCTAAGGTTGTGCAGATCAGGGGCCGATAACTCTCCCGGCGACGGGCACCGATCGGTGAGTGTCAGCGAGGATCTCAAGGAGGCGACATGAGGAACAGCAGCGAATTCCCTGACGAGCGGTCGGGTGCGGCTGGATCCGGCGCGCCGCGCGACCTGGGCGACACGACGATCAGCTTCGGTGGCGCTTTCGGTGCCGAGGACGTTCCGGCGACGGTCGGCCTGACGGCCGAGCAGCAGTCCGCTGTCGCGGCCCTCCCGCGGACGTCCGCACTGCTCATCATGCAGCGGGGCCAGAGTGGCGGCTCCCGCTTCCTTCTCGACGCCGACCGGACCGTCGCTGGCCGTTCCGAGCACTCGGACATCTTCCTCGACGACGTGACGGTGTCTCGGAAGCATGCGGAGTTCGTCCGCGAGCTGGACGACTTCCTCGTCCGCGACATCGGCTCGCTCAACGGGACGTACGTGAACCGCAAGCGGATCGAGTCGGCGCTGCTCCGGGCCGGCGACGAGGTGCAGATCGGCAAGTACCGCATGCTCTTCTACCCGAGCCCGCTCCTGAAGTCCTCCGCAGGGTCAGGCCAGGCTGCCGAGTGAGCGCTGCTCGTTCCTCCCGGCGGGAGGACCTGCTCGCGATGCTGGCCCAGGCGAGCGAGGACCGCGGCGAGCCCGAGGTGCGGCTCGTCGCCGACGAGACCTGGCCGCAGGGGATCTCTCACGAAGCCTCGATGAGGATCTCCGACGTGCTGGGGAGCCTGCGTGTGGAGTTCCCGGCGGTGAGCCATTCGAAGCTCCGGTTCCTCGAGGAGCAGGGGCTCGTCGAGCCCGTCCGGACGCCCGCCGGGTATCGGCAGTACAGCCCTGCGGACGTGGAGCGGCTGCGGTTCGTCCTCATCGAGCAGCGGGACAGATATCTGCCGCTCAAGGTGATCAAGGAGAAGCTGGCGTCGCTCGATGCCGGTGAGGCGAGCAGCGACCAGCCGCTCATCCCGCGCCTGGCCACGAGCGACGGCGAGTCCGCCCGTCCGGTCGCGACGCACGGCTCCCTCGCATCGCTGGCACGGGACGCGGGCGTGGAGGTCGAGCTCGTCGAGGCGCTCGTGACGTCAGGGGCGTTGCGCCCTGACGCGGCCGGCCGTTTCGACGGCTGGGCTCGGGAGATCGTCGTCCTCGCGGCCGGTCTGGGGGAGTACGGCATCGAGCCTCGTCACCTGCGTTCGCTCCGTGCGGCGGCCGACCGTCAGGTGTCGCTCGTCGAGCAGGTCGTCGCACCGTTGCGAGGTCTCCAGGCTCCGTCCGCCCGTGCGCGTGCAGGCACGACCGCTGCGGAGCTGGGTGAAATGTGCGCGAATCTCCATACTGCGTGGGTGCGGCAGGGCGTTTCCGATCTGACGACCTGACGCGCACCGGCTTTGGTCGTACGGTGGAGACATGTCTGATGACGTCCCGATGGTCCCGGTCGACGTCCTCGGCGTGCGCCGGCGAGCGGTGAACGAGGAGATCGTCGTCCTGCTGCTCGATGCCGACTCGGAGCTGGTCGTGCCGATCGTCGTGGGTCCCCGCGAAGCGGGCGCGATCGCGATGGGTCAGTCCGGTGTCCCGGCCCCGCGACCGATGCCGCACGACGTCATCTGCTCCATCCTCGACGCGCTGCACGTCAGCCTCGACCATGTCGAGATCGTGGCGCTCGAGGAGGGGATCTTCCATGCCGAGATCGTCTTGAGCACGGGTGCGCGGATCGACTCCCGGGCATCCGACGCCATCGCGCTGGCGGTGCGACGTGACGCGCCGGTCCTGTGCTCCGCCGAGGTGGTCGCGGTCGTCGGGGTCGAGGTCGTGATGGACCCGCAGGAGGACGACATCGAGCGGTTCCGCACCTTCCTCGACTCGGTGGAGCCGGACGACTTCCACCGGTGAGGTGGCTCGACCCGACAGCAAACCGTCAACCTCCAGTTGAGACACGCCGCAGCGACACGCCGAAGCATCGCGTCCAGCCGTGCATCGCAGCACCGCTGACGGCAGCATGACCATGGAATCGCGCGGAGAACGCACCCGCACGGCGAACCTGCGCGATTCATCCGTCGCTGACCGCCAGTCGGTCAGCCGAAAACGAATCACTTCGTGTCACTATGGAGATCAACAGCGCGCCGTGCTCTCTCACCACCGGCAGATGCGCTGAGACGGAGGCGACAGTGAGCGGCAGCAGCGACGTGGGCACCCGGACGGGTGCATCGGTTCCGCAGCGCACGCAAGGGCTCCTCTTCGGAGAGGATCGACCCGACCTCGACGAGTCGGTCGGATACCGCGGGCCGACCGCGTGCAAGGCAGCCGGGATCACCTACCGGCAGCTCGACTACTGGGCGCGGACCGGCCTCGTCGAACCGACCGTCAGGCCGGCGACCGGCTCAGGGACCCACCGCCTCTACAGCTTCCGGGACATCCTCGTCCTCAAGGTCGTCAAACGGCTCCTCGACACCGGTGTCTCGCTCCAGCAGATCCGCACCGCTGTCGTCCATCTGCGTGAGCGCGGGGTCGACGATCTCGCGCAGATCACGCTCATGAGCGACGGGGCCTCGGTCTACGAATGCACCTCTGCGGATGAGGTCATCGACCTCGTCCAAGGCGGTCAGGGTGTCTTCGGCATCGCCGTCGGCCGGGTGTGGCGTGAGGTCGAGGGCACCTTGGCCACCTTGCCCACCGAACGGCTCGACGCCGACGGGCACCCCGGTGACGCGTCCGACGAGCTCGCGCTCCGACGTCAGGCGCGGACCGCAGGCTGATCGCGCAGCCGGACCTCCGCCCTATGGGACGTCGGTTCCCTGCATCGAGCGCATGGCGCGCTCGAGCAACGTGTCGAAGAGCTCTGCGAGCTCGACCGCCGCAGCGCCCGGCCAGTCGTGGATGGATCGTCCCGAGCCCTGTGCCTGCTGGAGTGCCGCGCGCTCAGGCACCACCGGTGAGAGCACGAGCGGTCCGAACAACGTTCGAAGCTCGTCCTGCCGGAAAGTCTGCTCGCTGGAGCGTGCGCGGACCCGGTTGACGAGCACCCCGAGCGGCCGGAGGTCCGGAGCCTGCTGGCGCCGGAGGTCGTCGATGGCCTGCAGCGCACGCCCGGCCGCGGTCACCGAGAACAGGCCCGGCTCGGTGACGATCAGAGCGCGGTCACAGGCCGTCAGTCCCTGACGGGTGAGGCCGCCGAGCGACGGAGGACAGTCGACGAGCACGAGGTCGTACTCGTCGACGACTGCGTCGAGGGCGGACGCGAGGCGCCGGAGCCGGTGCTCCTGCGTCGGACCGTCGTGGCGGGCGGAGTCACCCGAGCCCATGAGCACGTCGAGAAGGTCCGGGTCCCACGTCGACGCCGCGAGCGCCGACTCGACCACGTAGGGGGCGGGGTTGTCGAGGACCGCTGCGACGTCCTGGGCGGCTGCGCCGGTCGCGCCGAGCGCGAGGGTGCTGTCCGCCTGTGGGTCGAGGTCGACGACGAGGGTGCGGTAGCCCGCTGCGAGCGCGGCCGATGCCAGCCCCAGGGTGATCGAGGTCTTTCCGACGCCGCCTTTCAGGCTGCACACTCCGAGGATCGCCACGGAGGCACTTTATCGTTTTACGGGCGTCTGCCGGGCTCTGGTGCGGGTGATGATGCGTGACCGGCGGTCGGATGCCTCCGGGAGCGAGCGGGTGAGTCGTGGGAGGATCACGGTGGGCCCGCGGGCGACAGTGACGACGAGCGATGGGGTGTTGGGTGTTCTCCAAGGTACTGGTAGCCAACCGCGCGGAGATCGCGGTACGGGCGTTCCGCGCAGCGTACGAGATGGGTGCGCGGACCGTCGCGGTCTTCCCGCACGAGGACCGTAGCTCCGAGCATCGCCTCAAGGCGGACGAGGCCTATCTCATCGGGGAGAAGGGGCACCCTGTCCGTGCGTATCTCGACATCGCGGAGATCGTGCGGGTCGCGAAGGATGCTGGTGCGGATGCGGTGTACCCGGGCTACGGGTTCTTGTCGGAGAACCCTGACCTGGCGCGGGCGTGCGTCGACGCGGGTCTGACCTTCGTCGGGCCTCCGGCGGACGTGCTGGAGCTTGCGGGGAACAAGGTCCGTGCGCTCAAGGCTGCGCGGGAGGCAGGCATCCCGGTGCTCGCGTCGAGCGAGCCGTCGGCGGACATCGACGAGCTCGTCGCTGCTGCGGACGTCGTGGGCTTCCCGATCTTTGCGAAGGCTGTCGCTGGTGGTGGGGGGCGCGGGATGCGTCGTGTGGACCGTCGTGAGGACCTGCGCGAGGCGTTGTCCGCGGCGATGCGCGAGGCGGACAGCGCGTTCGGGGACCCGACGATGTTCCTCGAGCGGGCCGTGCTGCGTCCGCGGCACATCGAGGTGCAGATCCTCGCGGACGGTGCGGGGAACGTGGTGCACCTGTTCGAGCGCGACTGCTCGGTGCAGCGTCGTCAC
Source organism: Sanguibacter sp. 25GB23B1 (assembly GCF_040012415.1). Taxonomy (NCBI): domain Bacteria; kingdom Bacillati; phylum Actinomycetota; class Actinomycetes; order Micrococcales; family Sanguibacteraceae; genus Sanguibacter; species Sanguibacter sp. 25GB23B1. The sequence continues at coordinate 88,631 of NZ_JBDYKL010000013.1, read as the reverse complement.
CAGAAGGTCATCGAGATCGCTCCTGCGCCGAACCTCGATCCTGCGGTGCGCGAGGCGTTGTGCGCGGACGCGGTGAAGTTCGCGCGCGCGATCGGGTACCAGAACGCTGGGACGGTCGAGTTCTTGCTCGACACGGTGGGGGAGCGGGCCGGTGAGCACGTGTTCATCGAGATGAACCCGCGCATCCAGGTGGAGCACACCGTGACGGAGGAGGTCACGGACATCGACCTCGTCGCGTCGCAGATGCGCATCGCTGCGGGGGAGACGCTCGAGGACCTCGGGATCCGTCAGGAGGACGTGCGTGTCAACGGCGCGGCGCTCCAGACGAGGATCACGACAGAGGATCCGTCGAACGGCTTCCGACCGGACACGGGACGGATCATCGCCTACCGGTCACCGGGTGGTGCGGGGGTGCGGCTCGACGGAGCGACCGCGACGGCGGGCTCGGAGATCAGCGGCCACTTCGACTCGATGCTCGTCAAGCTCACGTGCCGCGGTCGCGACTATCCGACTGCTGTGCGGCGTGCGCGCCGCGCGCTGGCGGAGTTCCGGATCCGCGGGGTGCGGACGAACATCCCGTTCCTCCAGGCGGTGCTCGCGGACGGCGAGTTCGTCTCGGGGAACCTCTCGACGTCGTTCATCGACGAGCGGCCGGAGCTCCTGGCGGCGCGCGAGAGTGCGGACCGTGGGACGAAGCTGCTCGCCTTCCTCGGCGACGTCACGGTGAACCGTCCGCACGGAGCGGGCACCGGTGCTGTCGACCCGCGGTACAAGCTGCCCGAGCTGGACCTCGGTTCGCCGGCACCTGCCGGGTCCCGGCAGAGCCTGCTCGAGCTCGGTCCGGAGGGGTTCGCCCGCGCGCTGCGGACCCAGACGGCAGTTGCGGTGACGGACACGACCTTCCGTGACGCGCACCAGTCGTTGCTCGCCACCCGGGTGCGGACGCACGACCTCGAGGCGGTGGCGCCGTACGTCGCTCGGATGCTGCCAGGGTTGTTCTCGGTCGAGGCGTGGGGTGGCGCGACCTATGACGTGGCGCTGCGGTTCCTCGGGGAGGACCCGTGGGACCGGCTGAGCAAGCTGCGTGCCGCTCTGCCGAACGTCGCGCTGCAGATGCTGCTGCGCGGTCGGAACACGGTGGGCTACACGCCGTACCCGACCGAGGTCACGGAGGCGTTCGTGCGCGAGGCGGCGGCGACCGGTGTGGACATCTTCCGCATCTTCGACGCTCTCAACGACGTGGAGCAGATGCGTCCCGCGATCGAGGCCGTCCGCGCGACCGGGACCGCCGTGGCCGAGGTGGCCCTGTGCTACACGGGGAACCTGCTCGACCCGGCCGAGGACCTCTACACGCTCGACTACTACCTGGCCCTCGCGGACCGGATCGTCGAGGCCGGGGCGCACATCCTTGCGATCAAGGACATGGCGGGGCTGCTGCGTCCTGAGGCGGCGACGCGTCTCGTGCGAGCGCTGCGGGAGCGGTTCGACCTTCCGGTCCACCTGCACACCCACGACACCACGGGTGGGCAGATGGCGACGCTCATGGCGGCGATCGCCGCCGGTGTGGATGCGGTCGACGTCGCCAGCGCGGTCATGGCCGGCACGACGAGCCAGCCGCCGATGTCCGCTCTTGTCGCCGGCCTCGAGCACACCGAGCGGGCGACCGCACTGTCGTTGGGTTCGGTGTGCGACCTCGAACCGTACTGGGAGTCGGTCCGCAAGCTCTACGCGCCGTTCGAGTCGGGCCTCGCCGGGCCGACCGGACGGGTCTACACGCACGAGATCCCGGGCGGCCAGCTGTCCAACCTGCGCCAGCAGGCGATCTCGCTGGGGCTGGGGGACCGGTTCGAGGAGATCGAGTCGACGTACGCTGCGGCGGACCGGATCCTCGGGAGGCTCGTCAAGGTCACGCCGTCGTCCAAGGTGGTCGGCGACCTGGCGCTGCAGCTCGTCGCCCGGGGAGCGGACCCTGCGGAGTTCGCCGAGAACCCGCAGGGCTTCGACATCCCCGACTCGGTCGTCGCTTTCCTCGGCGGCGAGCTCGGTGACCCGCCCGGCGGCTGGCCCGAGCCGTTCCGGACGAGAGCGCTCGAGGGCCGGACCGTCCGCCGCGGCCTCGTCGACCTCTCCGAGGACGATCTGCGCGATCTCGCGGGTTCCTCGCACGTGCGCCGCCACCGGCTCAATCACCTCCTGTTCGCCGGACCGACGAAGGAGTTCCTCGCCACGCAGGCAGCGTTCGGTGACGTGAGCGTCCTCGACACCTCGGCGTACCTCTACGGTCTGCAGGCCGGCGACGAGCTGGAGATCGCGCTCGAGCGCGGCGTGCGACTCCTCGTCGGGCTCGAGGCCGTCGGTGAGCCCGACGTCCGGGGCATGCGGACCGTCATGTTCACGCTCAACGGCCAGATCCGGCCGATCCAGGTCCGTGACCATGGCATCGACGTGGACGCGAGCGACGTCGAGAAGGCCGACCCGGGCACGCCTGGGCATATCGCTGCTCCGTTCGCGGGCGCCGTCACACCGGCCGTGCAGGAGGGCCAGCGCGTCGAAGCAGGTCAGACCGTCGCGACCGTGGAGGCGATGAAGATGGAGGCGGCGATCACGACGCCTGTCGGGGGAGTGGTGCAGCGTCTGGCGATTGGTGCCGTCCAGCAGCTCGAGGGCGGTGACCTGGTACTCGTCGTCGCGTGATCCGGACGACGGCCGCGCTCCTCGGACTGCCCTCCGGCGCCATCGTGCCGCTCCTCGACGCGGTGGCGCCGGACTGCCTCCACGCCTAGCGTGGAGGCACACACCGATGGAGGCAGACGATGGACCAGAGCGCGACGTTCGACGCACAGCAGACGCCAGGGGAGCCGGTTGCCCCCGACGCGTCAGAGGACCACGCTCAGCAGGTGGCTCACGATCTCCACGATGCTCACCCCGAGTTCGACGAGGTGCCGCTCCTCGAGATCGACGAGAACGTCCCTCCGCGACCTGAGGAAGAGGTCGCAGACGTCGCACGCCAGGACCGCGACGTCTGACACCCGGCACGACCGACCGGGCACGGCTCGGCTCCGGGCCGCGCCTGCCCTGTCGTCAGGCCATGGCTGCTCAGAGCAGCGGGCTCAGCGGCGTGAGGACGATCTCGCCGAGCTTGGCGACGGGGGAGCGCTGCTCCCACTCCTCGAGGACGAGCTGACGGCAGTTGGACAGGTCGACCGTGAAGATCTCCTCCATCTGCTGAGCGATCGTCCGGTCGTAGATCGTCATGTTGATCTCGTAGTTGCCTGTGAGGCTCAACCGGTCGATGTTCGCCGTGCCGATGGTGGTCCACTCGCCGTCGACCGTCGCGGTCTTCGCGTGGACCATCGCGTTGCGGTAGAGCCAGATCGTCGCTCCTGATCGGAGGAGCTGCGAGTACAGACCCCTCGACAGCCAGTCCGTGAGCACGTGGTTGGAGGCCTCGGGCACGATGATCCGGACGTCGATGCCGCGCTCCGCTGCGGCGAGGATCACCTCGAGGAGCTCGCGGTCCGGGATGAAGTACGCCTGGGTGAGGTAGATGTGGCTCGTCGCGCGCCGGATCGCCTCGAGGTAGAGGTTGCGGATGGGATAGACCCGGCGGACGGGGGCGTTCCTCGCGGCCTGGAAACCGGGGTCCCAGAGCTCGGTGCCAGGGGAGGGGATGGTCGGGTGACCTGCGCGGACGTTGAGGTTCCAGAAGTCGATGAAAGCGCTCGAGAGCTCCCAGACGGCGGGGCCGGCGATCCGCAGGTGGGTGTCGCGCCACTGCGTCGCGTAGAGCGAACCGATGTTGTACCCGCCGACGAAGCCGATCTCGTCGTCGACGACGAGGATCTTGCGGTGGTCGCGACCGGTGTGCTTGATGGACATGAGCAGCACCTGGGGGCGGAACACCGGGTAGGCGAGCACGTGGATCGTGTCGGGGAACCGGAAGAAGCTGCGGGGGACCACGAGGTTGGCGAACCCGTCGTAGACCACGAAGACCTCGACGCCTCGTTCCGAGGCCGCGATGAGAGCGTCCTTGAACCGTTGGCCGACCGCGTCGCTCTTCCAGATGTAGGTCTCGATGAAGATGCGCTCCGTGGCACCGTCGATCGCGCGGATCATCTCCTCGTAGAGCTCGACCCCGAACGTGTAGATCGTGGTCGATGTGTCGCCGACGGTGGAGTGGAGCGGCTTCTCGTGCGGAAAGACCGCTTTGCGCGACTTGCTGCGCTTCTGCCAGTGGTCCAGGGCGACGATGGCCGCGGCGGCGGCCAGCGGGACGACCGCGTAGGCGATGAGGGTGCGCTTGATCGTCATGCGCGCAAAGCTGGCGGCACTGGGTTTCGGAAGGTCCACGAGACGACCATAGACGGAACTCGTCGGTGCGTCCGGGCGACGCACCAGGACGGGAACGAGGCGACCGCGCACGGCCTGGTCGGCGAGCGTCTCGCGCCGGACGACCGGTCGTCAGGTGCCGGCACGTGGCGTGCGCCGGGCGGCGTCGGGGAGCGCGTCTCCCGGGCTTCTTCGCCGCCATAATGTCATAAGATACATTATCGGCGTTGGTGGGAAGTGTGGGAAGGGTGCTCCAGGGTGTGGGGCTCCAGGGTGTCAGGAGCGCCCGAGCTGCCTCGGCTCGCGCGCTGCTGCCGACGACCGGACGACCGCGTCCGCCAGGGCGAAGGCGTGCCGCCAGCTCTGCTCGTCCGTCCCGCTGTTCGTGCGGTAGTACGCGAAGAACCATCCGCCGATCGCCTCGGCATTGCACGGATGCTCCGGGTCGGTGACCAGGTCGACGATCTCCTCGGTGAAGAACGACCTGGTCCGCTCTGCGTCCTTCGCCGCGCTCGTGAGCTTTCCTCGGCCGTTGGCGTGGCGACCTGCGATCTGGGTCTCGGTGCCGAGCACGAGGCCCGGTCGCGCAGGCCCCTTGGCTCTCCCGACGAACGAGAAGCTCGGGAGATCCGGCAGCTGGATCGCCAGATAACGAGCGGCGAACGACGTCCCCCCGGGGCTTCGCCTGTGGTTCGCGATCTCGGCCCTTGCCCCACCGACGGTCCATCGCACACGGTGCGACGTCGACGCATTGGCTTTCGTCGTGAAGATCGTCCCCGGCAGGAGGACGACCTTCGCCTCGGGGGTGACCTCGAAGCCGTTGGTCCGGGCGAAGGTGACCAGGCGCCACACGTCGTGCCAGCCGCGCTCTGAGCCACGGCCGGCGAAGAACCCGGCGATCCCTCCGATGGCGATCACTCCCCCGACGAACCAGAGCCCGATGAGGGCGTTCTCGGTGTCTCCCCGGACGAGGGAGACGAGCGCCATGGCCCCGAAGATCAGGCCGAGGAACCCGCCGACGAGGCCAAGGACGAGGAGGCCGTCCCGCTGCTTCTTCCCGTACCGCAGGCGCGTCGGCTTGCCGAGATCTCCCGCCTGGATCGACCGGCGCAGCGTCGCCAGGTCCTCCGAGGTGGGGTCGGCGGTCAACGGCGCGTAGTCGACGTCGCCAGCTGCGCTCACCGTGGCGCCTCCGCCTCGAGATCGCGTCCTCTGCTCCAGGCCCCTTCCGCCGTGCTGAGGTTCGTGCCGAGTGTCCCGAGCGCGCCGGGCACCAAGGAGTAGATCGACCAGACACCGCGCTTGTCCCGCGTGAGGAGTCCGGCATCCACGAGAATCTTCAGATGGTGCGACACGGTCGGCTGCCCGAGCCCCAGCGGCTCCGTGAGGTCCGTGACGCTTGCCTCGCCGTTCTCGTGCGCGGCGACGAGGGACAGCACCCGCAGTCGGGTGGGGTCACCGAGCGCCTTGAACGACCTCGCGAGGGCAGTCTCGCCGTTCGTGAACCTCCTGGGACTCCGAGGTGCGGGGCGCTGGTGCGCGGCGTCCGTGTGCGGCGTCGACTCTGCGAGCACGGCGTCGGATCGTTCTGTTCGCATCCGGACATCTTACGCATTGAGCATCCTCGATGCCGACCAGTCCGCAGAGGTGCGGCACCATCCCGCTCGCGGGGTCCTGTGGACGGCCTACCGTGTCCACAGGGGGCCCTGACCATCCCCTCGGTGGGTGCGCGCACCGAGGACGATCCATCCATGACACATCACGAGGCGGCGCCCCCTGAGGTGCCCGCGCAGTCCACAACGACCCGAGCACCTGCCTGGGACGTCCCTCCGACCGAGAGGCTCTCCGAGCGTCACTCCCCCGGGCGTCCAGGGACGGTGCTCGTGTCGTCGGACCAGATGCTCGACCATCTGGTGGGTCTCGTCGGCCCGGAGTCCGCCGGTCCCGCGGCCGTGTGGATCTCCTTCGTCACACCGGACGACCGGATCCTGCCTGTGGCGATACCGGTCGAGGACCTCCCGTCGCTGCCCGACGAGAGCACGATGGAGGGCCTGTCGGCACTGGTTCGCAGGGTGGTCGCGGAGAACTTCCCCGGGGCGTGCGCGCTCGTCGCCGTCGTGCGAGCCGGTGGTGGCGACTACGGGGCTCACGAGCGTCGGTGGGCGGGCGCGCTGTGGCGGGCGGCGGACACCGGCGGATGGACCGTGCGCACGATGGCCGCGGTGGGAGACGGGCGGGCTCGTGTCCTCGCGCGAGATCGGTGCTTGTAGGTGGGGCTCGTGGTCGAGGCCGACCGGCGAGCGTGAGCAACATAACCCGGGACAGTCTCGGCTCGATGGCCCGCTACGCAGCGCGGACCGCTACCATAGGACGGCTGCATGGGCGCCTGCCCATCGCCGACGCTCGCCGAGCCCTAGGATGTCGCGGTCACTGACGCGCCCTGAGGTCGCATTCACGATACCTTCACGGTGTCGTGGAACACGCGACAGGTATCGAGCGTTGAAACATCGAGCGTCGAGCACTGAGAACCTGTACCGCGATCGTTGACGTATCCGCCGATGAACGCATCGTCCGTGACGTCACCGTCCACACACCCTGGAGGCCCACATGGCAGACCGATCCTTGCGAGGGATGAGCATTGGTGCCAAGAGCATGGAGTCGGATGAGGGCGTCGACTTCGCTCCCCGGTTCCAGGCGCACTACGACTGCCCGAACGGGCACACCATCATCCTGCCCTTCTCGACCGAGGCCGACGTCCCGGTCGTGTGGGAGTGCCGCTGCGGCGAGGAAGCGCTCCTGCGCGACGCCGACCAGCCCGAGCCCAAGTCCGGCAAGCCGCCGCGCACCCACTGGGACATGCTTCTCGAGCGTCGGACCGTCAAGGAGCTCGAAGACCTGCTCGACGAGCGGCTGACACTCCTGCGTGCCGGGAAGCTCCGCCGCAGCGCGTGACCTGACCGTACTAGTCGTCACCGGTCGTCCTCAGCGCCCCTGTCCTCCTTCGGAGGGCGGGGGCGCTGTCGTCTGCGGCTGTGTATCCGTCTGCGTCGAGCTGCGACGGACAAGGCGGCGCAGCTGCCGGGCGCGTCGTGAGATGCCCCAGGCGGTGACCTTCCACAGGGCTTCCTGGACGATGCGGCGGCTCATCTTCGACTCCCCCGCTGTGCGCTCGACGAACGTGATGGGCACCTCGACGATGCGGCCGCCGGACTGCGCCACGCGCCACGCCATGTCGACCTGGAAGCAGTACCCCTGCGATGCGACGCCGGCCAGGTCGAGGCCGAGGAGCGTGTCCGCGCGGAAGGCGCGGAACCCGCCGGTCGCGTCTCCGAGCCGCAGGCCCAGCGCGAGACGCACGTAGGTGTTGCCTCCGCGGGAGAGCCACTCGCGGTGCCGTGGCCAGTTGACGACCGCTCCCCCGGGCACCCACCGTGACCCGAGCACGAGCGCCGGCGGTGACGGGGCCATGAGCGGCGCGAGCAGGCCGGGCAGGTCCTGCGGGCGGTGCGACCCGTCGGCGTCCATCTCGACGACGATGGCGTACTGACGCTCGAGCGCCCAGGAGAACGCGGCGAGATACGCAGTGCCGAGGCCCTGCTTCCCGGCCCGGTGGAGCACGAACACCTGGGGGTCGTGCGCGCTCAGGGCGTCGGCGACGTCTCCGGTCCCGTCGGGGCTGGCGTCGTCGACGACGAGCACGTCGACGTGCGGTGCGTGATGGCGGACCCCGGCGACGAGGGTCGGCAGGTTGACGCGTTCGTCATAGGTGGGGACGACCACGAGCACGCGCGCGCCCGTCATCGTGCTCTCGACGCCGAGGCGGGCGTCCGGGACGTCGGTCGCGCGGTGGTCGGCCGGTCGTTGCGGGCTGGCCGCCTGACGGCGGCGAGGACGAGCAGCCCGAGCGTGAGGACGAGGACGAGGCGTGCGGGCCAGTGCCCGAGGACGACCGCCGGGGTCAGCGACGTCCGCAGCGCGACCGTCTCGACGAGCTGTTCGGCGGTGAACAGGCCCGTACGCTCGACGATCGTCCCGTTGGGTGCGATGACGGCGCTCACCCCGACGGTGGAGATCTGGATGGTCGTGCGCCCTGTCTCGATCGCGCGCAGCTGGGTCATCGCCAGCTGTTGGGTGGACTCGTTGGTCGGGCCGAAGGAGGCGTTGTTCGTCTGGACGACGAGGAGCTCCCCGCCCGCGAGGATGGACTCGCGCACGAGCTCGTCGTAGGCGACCTCGAAGCAGATGATGTCACCGATGATGACGTCGCGTTCGAGGCGTGGTGAGTCGAGGGTGATGGTGCCGGGCTCGGTTCCGGGCAGCATGTCCGTCTGGACGAGGTCGACGGCGTCGGAGAAGGGGCGCACGAGGTCGCGGATGGGGATGTACTCGGCGAAGGGTGCGGGATGCTGCTTGGCGTACCGGTCGACGACACCGACGCCGGGCTCCCACAGGAGGGCGACGTTGTACCGGCCGCCGCTCTCGGGGAACTCCTGGGCTCCGAGCAGGAGCGGGGCTCCGACGGCACGTGCCGCGTCGTCGATGGCTGTCGCTGCGGCGGTGTCGACCTGGGGGTCGATGTCGGTACCGTTCTCGGGCCACAGGACGATGTCGAGCTCGCCCTGCTCGACCTGGTCGAGCAGGGCGTGGGTTCCCTGGACGTGGTTGTCGAGGACCTCGCGGCGGGTGTCGAAGGCATCGAGGCCGCCCTTGGCGACGTTGCCCTGGACTGCTCCGACCCGCAGGGTGCCTTCTTCCGCCCGTGTGTCGAGCGGGACGAGCAGGCCCGCTGCGACGACGAGCGCGGCCGTCACGACGGAGGCGCCGAAGGTGAGGACGTCGAGACGTCGGAGCCCGGCGACCCCGACAGCGAGGAGCACCGCGGCGGCGACGGCTGCGAAGGACACGAGAGGCATCCCGCCGAGCCACGCGAGGCGGCCGAGGGGTGACTCCGACTGCGAGAACGCGATCCTCCCCCACGGGAACCCGCCGAAGGGCACGCTGGACCGGGCGAGCTCGGCGGCGACGAAGAGGAGGGCGAAGGCGCTCACGTGGAGCGTCCGGCTGCGGGTCATCACGGGAACGCGGCGGACGGAGGTCCACGCGAGCGCGGCGGCAGCGACGAACAACGCCTCGAGGATGCTCAGGGCGGCCCACGGGACGTCGCCGACCGCGTACTGCGCCCAGCCGATGTGCTTGAGGAAGAAGGCGACGCCCCAGGCGAAGCCCATGAGGGCGTTCCACCACGGAGAGTCGCGACGCAGTGCCAGGTAGAGCAGGGCGACACCGGCGATGGCGGCGACCCAGATCCCGGTGTCCGGGAAGCCGAGGTCCGTCAGCAGCCCGCCGCTCACGGCGAGCACGAGGGTGAGCCATCGGGGCGTGTGATGCGGGAGCACCAGTGCAGGTTACGTCACTGCGCTGGGTGTCCGGGCCCGGTGCCGGGCGGCTGGTCGGTTCGCGTGTCCTTCGTGCCGTCGGACGCTGACGGGCGTACGACGTTTTCTACTGAACACGCGAACCAACCGATGGTGCACGGACGACGACACCTGCACCGCGGACGGTACCGGTCCCCTGGACGCCGGGTGAAGTCCTGCGCACACCGAGCAACCTACCCGCTTCTCGGGCAGACCTGTCAATGGCCACATCCCGCTGGTCACGGGCTCTGGCCCGGGCAACGGCACAAATCGGCGGGATGACGACCGGGTGAACTTTCGGACACGCCGACGGGACGTCGGGTGATGCCCGGGCGTGTCGTCGGTCCGGCGGCCGCCCGACCGACCGACTCAGTCGAGGAGGTCGAAGATCGGGACTCCGTCGCGCATCGTGTGCAGGCACTGCGGTGCGCCCGCGCCGTCGCTGAGGTCGGGCAGGAGGGGGGTGCCGGCGCGCGCGTCGGTGCTCCAGGACGACAGGCCGGGGGCCTCGGATTGGACTCCGAGGTGCTCGGCGCGCCACACGGCGAGGTGAGCGGGACTGCCGACGCGCAGCTCGCCCGCACCGGTGTGGTCGAGGCCGGCGACGCGCCACCCGCCCCGGGTGGCGGCGCGGAAGGCTGCCCGGGCGGAGATGCGCTGTCCGGGCTGGTGGTGGAGGACGGCGGCGCGCACGGTGGCCCACGGGTCGAGAGCCGTGACGGGAGAGTCGGAGCCGAAGGCCGTCGGGATGCCCGCAGAGGCGAGGGCGGCCAACGGGTTCGTCGCGGCGGCGCGCGCGGCCCCGAGCCGGGACGCGTACAACCCGTCGGGCGCTCCCCAGGCGGCGTCGAACGCGGGCTGGAGACTCAGGCGGACGCCGAGGGCGACGAGAACGTCCATCGCGGCAGCGTCGACCATCTCGGCGTGCTCGAGGCGGTGCCCCAGCCGGCGCACCGCGCTGCGGACCTGGGCCGAGACCGCCGCCGCGGCGGTGAGCCCCTCGAGCGCGACGTCGAGGGCACGGTCACCGATGACGTGGAACCCGCCCTGGACACCGGCTGCCGTCACCGCGAGGACGTGCTCACGCACGTCGTCGGCGTCGAGGTGCAGCGTGCCCGAGGTCGTCGGGTCGTCGCTGTAGGGCGCGCGCAGGGCTGCGGTCCAGGCACCGAGGGAGCCGTCGACGCACAGGTCGCCACCGATGCCGTGCAGGCCGGGGACGGTGTCGACGAGCTCGCGGGCGTCGTCGACCGTGCGGCAGAGCTCGCCCCGGTACCCGACGACCAGCGGCAGGCCGCTGCGGGGGTCGTGGGTCATGTCCAGCAGGGCCGCCAGACCGTCGCGGGTGTCGATGCCGGGCGCGCTGTTCTCGTGCACCGCCACGACACCGCCGGCGGCGGCCTGCTGGAGGGTACGGACGTACATCGCGTCCCGGCGCTCGCGGGTCACCGTACGGGCGGTGTGCCGGGCGGCGGTGTTGGCGTCGAGCGTGACGAACCCGTCGTCGTGCCACCCGGGCAGGCCGCGCAGAGCGGCGAGCTCGGCGAAGCGGGTGGACACGACGGCGCAGTGCACGTCGGCGCGGGCGGCGTACACGGGCGCGCCGCCGGTCACGGTGTCGAGCTCGACGGCGGTGAGCGGTCGAGCGTCCTCCCACGTGCTCTCGTCCCACCCGTGGGCGAGGACGACGTCACCGGGCGCGGTCGCCCGGGCACGCACGGCGATGGCCTCCAGCGCTGCCGTCCGCAGGGAACGGCTACCGGCGGGCAGAGCGGCGACCGACAGGTCGAGCCCTTCGGCCGCGAACGCCGTCTCGAGGACGTGGACGTGCGAGTCGACGAACCCCGGAGCCACGAGGGCGCCGGCGAGGTCGACCACGCGGTCGGCGCGCGCGGCGAACCCGTCAGCGGTGTCCTCGGCCCCCAGCCACGACACCACCCCGTCGTCGACGAGCAGCGCCTCCGCGAAAGGGTCTGCGGGAGAGTGGATGATGCCGTTGCGGAAGAGGATCGAGGTCACGCCGCCACGATATGCCACCGCCGGGCGCGCCACCGCTAGACGCTGGAGTAGGCGACCACCCCGCGACGCAGCGACGCGATCGCCTTGTGCGCCGTCGCTCGCATGCGGTCCTCGGGTGCCGCCTTGGTCAGCTGGTCGAGCACGTCGATGACCTGCTTGCACCACCGCACGAAGTCGCCGGCAGCGAGCTCGGTGTCCTTGAGGACCACGTCGAGGCTGCGACCCGAAGCCCACCGGTGCACGGCCTCGACGAGCCCGAGGTCGAGCGGCCCGGTCGCCTCGATACGGTGCGCTGCCTCGATGTCGTCGAGCTCGGACCACACCTGGACCGTGGCGTCCAGCGCACGTGCCAGGACGCCGGTCGGTCCGCCGGGGATCCGAGGATCGCCTTCCGCGTTGTCCCGTCGAGCGGAGTACACGAGCGTGGAGACGGCCGCCGCCAGGCCGGCCGGGTCGAGCGACTCCCACGTGCGCCTGCGGATGCACTCCGAGAGCAGGAGGTCGCTCTCGGCGTAGAGCCGGCGCAGCGTCTGGCCGGGGGTCGTCACGACGATCTCGGAGTCCTCGCCGGGGATGAGGTAACCCAAGGAACCGAGGATCTCGCAGATGCGGTCGAAGATCTTCGCGATCGACCCGGTGCGGCCCTCGATGCGTCGCAGCAGCGCACGGTGCTCGGCGTCCAGCTTGGACCACCGCTCGGCCCACCGCGCGTGGTCCTCACGGTCGGGACACCCGTGGCACGCGTGCTCGCGCAGCGCGGACCGGAGCCGGGCGAGCTCCGCGTCGTCGCCGGACGACGGCCGACCCGCGACGTTCTTGTGCCCGCCGCGCTTGCCTGCCTTCGACCGGCCCGGCGCGGACCCGTCGGCGGAGTCCGCGAACGCGCCCAGCGCGGCCCGCAGCGATGCCGTGAGGTCCTTGCGGGCAGCGGGGTTGCGCGGGTTGAAGCCCTTGGGGATCCGTACCTCGGACACGGCCCGGACACCCTGCGGCACGTCGGCGAGCGTGAGCTTCTTCACCTGGCGGTCGCTCGTGAGGATCGTGGGGCGCGGCCCGTCGAAGCCGGCGTCCTGGCCCGGGTCGAGCACGACGGCGTAGCCGGCCCTGCGCCCGGACGGGATCTCGATGACGTCGCCGCGTCGCAGCCTGCTCATCGCGGACACGACGGTCGCCCGCTGCTCGTTCGACGACCGCTTCGACAGCTCGGCCTCCCGCGCCGAGATGCGTCGCCGCAGCCGCGCGTACTCACCGAAGTCGCCCTTCTCGCACTGCATCGCCCGGGCATACCCCTCGAGGGCCTCGGCGTGCGCCGCGCTCTGCCGGGCGAGCCCGACGACCCCGCGGTCCGCCTGGAACTGCGCGAACGACGTCTCGAGGATCTCCCGGGAGCGCTCGCGGCCTACCTGGGAGACGAGGTTGACGGCCATGTTGTAGGTCGGCTTGAAGCTGGACTTCAAGGGGTAGAGGCGCTTGGACGCGAGGCCGGCGAGGGCTGCGGGGTCGAGGCCGGGGTGGTCGACGACGACGGCGTGGCCCTCGACGTCGATGCCGCGGCGTCCGGCTCGCCCGGTGAGCTGGGTGTACTCCCCCGGGGTGATGTCGACGTGGTTGGAGCCGTCCCACTTGACGAGCTTCTCGAGGACGACGCTGCGCGCGGGCATGTTGATGCCCAGGGCGAGGGTCTCGGTGGCGAAGACGATCTTCACGAGGCCGGCGCTGAAGAGCTGCTCGACGGTCTCCTTGAACAGCGGGAGCATGCCTGCGTGGTGGGCTGCGACGCCTCGGCTCAGCGCGTCGAGCCAGCCCCAGTAGCCCAGGACGGTGAGGTCCTCGGACGGGATGGCCGCACACCGGTCCTCGACGATCGCCCGGATGCGTGCCTCCTGCTCGGGGGTGGTGAGCCGCAGACCGGCCGCGAGACACTGGGCGACCGCTCCCTCGCACCCGGCGCGAGAGAAGATGAAGAAGATCGCGGGGAGCAGGTTCGCCTCGTCGAGGGCGGCGACGGTCGCGAAGCGTGGCGGGCCGCGTCGTCCGGTGTGCTGGGGGCCGGCCGGGCGCTGTCCTCGGGGACCCCCACGGCTTCCACCTCGCCCAGGCCCACGGCCTCTGGCGGTGTAGGTGTCGCTCATGCGGTGGTCGTTCGTCTGGCGCATGACCGCGAGGAGGTCGGGGTTGATGGGCGGGATGGTCCCCGGGTCCGTCGGGTCGACCGCATGGGCGTAGAGGTCGAGGATCCCTCCCGGGTTGCTCCCCCGACCCGAGACGACCACGTGCTGGGAGAGCGGGACCGGCCGGTGCTCGCTCACGACGACGGCCGTGTCGCCGCGGACCATCTCGAGCCAGTCGCCGAACTCCTCGGCGTTGGAGACGGTCGCGGACAGCGACACGAGCTGGACGTCGCTGGCGAGGTGGATGATGACCTCTTCCCAGACGGCGCCGCGGAACCGGTCGGCGAGGTAGTGGACCTCGTCCATGATGACGAACCCGAGACCGTCGAGCGTCGACGAGCTCGCGTAGAGCATGTTGCGCAGCACCTCGGTCGTCATGACGACGACCGGCGCTTCACCGTTGATGGTCGTGTCACCGGTGAGGAGGCCGACGGAGTCGGCGCCGTAGCGGCGCACGAGGTCGGAGTACTTCTGGTTGCTCAGCGCCTTGATCGGCGTCGTGTAGAACGCCTTGCGCCCCCCGGCGACGGCCAGGTGCACGGCGAACTCCCCCACGATCGTCTTGCCCGCGCCGGTGGGCGCAGCGACGAGGACGCCCTGCCCACGCTCGAGGGCCTCGCAGCCCTCGACCTGGAAGGGGTCGAGCTCGAAGTCCAGGGTGCGGGAGAACGTCCCGAGCTGGGACCGGTCGCGGGCGGCGCGCTCGCGGGACTGCTGGTACCGCTCGGCCGGGCTGGGTTCGGAGGTGTGCGGGGACCGTGCTGGGGTGGCCATGCGTCCAGCGTAGGGGCGATGGCTGACGGTCACCTCACGCGATGCGGGGCGGCACGTGGTCAGACCTCGTACCCGGCGACCTCGGCGTCGAAGGCGGCGGTGCGCTTGTCGGCGCGCTTGTCGTGCAGGACGCACACGCCGAGCGCCATGAAGTACAGCAGGCAGATCGGCAGGGCGACGAGGATCATCGTCAGGGCGTCCGGTGTGGGTGTCATGACCGCAGCGAAGCCGAAGGCGATGACGATCGCCCACCGCCACCCGCGGGCCCACGTCTCAGCACGGACCATGCCGAGGAAGTTCACGGCGACCATGACGACAGGCATGACGAAAGCGATGCCGAACGCGAGCAGCAGGCGCATGACGAACCCGAGGTACATCTGGGCGTCCTGGAGGTTCGTGGAGTCCTCGGGCAGGAAGTCGGTGAGGATCCGCACGGCGTGCGGCAGCACGAGCCACGCGAGACCGGCACCTGCGAGGAAGAGCGGCACGGCGGCGCCGACGAAGCCGATGGTGTACCGCTTCTCGCGCCCGGTCAGGCCCGGGGTGATGAACGCCCAGAGCTGGTAGAGCCACCAGGGGCTCGTCCCGAGGATGCCGATGAAGAAGGCGATCTTGATCTTCATGTCGAGCGCGGTCGCCATGCCACCGAAGTTGATGGAGACCACCTGGTTGCGGCGTGCGGCCGCGTCGAGGATGGGCTCCTGCAGCAGCTGGAACACCGGGTCGTAGAGGAACCAGCCGGCGACCGCGCCGACGACGACACCGAGGGCCGCGAGGAAGAGTCGCTTGCGGAGCTCGAGCAGGTGCGAGCGCAGGGGCATGCGCCCCTCGGCGTCGCGTCGCCGGGTGCGCCCGGCCGACCTGCGCTGGGTACCTCGCGCCACCTCAGACCTTCGGCGGGGTCGCGCTCCCGGGCGAGGAGGCAGGATCGGTCCTCGTCACAGGGTTCGTCATGTCGACCGGTATGGCTGGACCACCCGCTGGCGGCGACCCGGGCTGCTGGTACGCCTGAGGCTGCTGGTACGTCTGGGGCTGGACGGGGGCTGGCGTGTCGTCGTCGTTGAGCTCCTTGATCTCCTTCTTGAAGATCTTCAACGACTGACCCACGCTCTTGGCGAGGTCCGGCAGACGCTTCGCGCCGAAGAGCAGGAGGACGATGACCAAGAAGATGATCCAGTGCATCGGCTTGAGTGCACCCATGGGTGGACCTCCAGTGTGTGTCGAGCGCTCGGTGGACTGCTTGAGAACGATCCTAGACGCATGCGCCCGTGCTTGACCGTACCGGGACCGTACCCGTCGTCGGTGAACGGGAGATGGCCACGAGGCGGTGTGTCGCGGCGCGCCCTCGCGTCAGCGGTCGAGGGTGCGCCAGGCCTCGTACCGCGCGGTGTGCTGCGCCCGGCGGTCGGCTGCCCGCACGCGCCGCACGGCCCGCCGCTCCTCCACGACCGCGACGAGCTCGTCGCGGTCCCGGAACACGTCGACGCCCCGGGGCGTCGTGGGACCGTTCGCGGCGATCCGCTCCGCCACCCGACCAGGTGCACCCGAGGCGACGCTCTCCAGGTCGCCGAGCGCACGCATGAGCATCGTGGCCCTGCGCCACAGCGACCGTCCGAGGAAGAACGCCCCCGTGAGGGTCGCGACGACCAGTGCGCACCAGATCCAGAACCACATGTCGGTGAGCCTAACGGTCCGTGGTGGCACCGTCGCTGGTGCCGCCCGGCCCCGCGCTGCGACCGGGCTCCGCGCTCGCGGTCTCGAGCGCGGTGAGGTCTGCGTACTCGGCGAGGGCACGCTCGGCGGCGTCGGCGACGTCGTCGAGGACGTCACGTGGGGAGACCGCCACGACCTCGCGTGCGTTGCGCAGGAGCAGGTGGCGCAACCACATGGGGTTGCCCACCCGCAGCGCGACGACGAAGTCGGAGGAGTCGAGGGTGCGGACGGACTCGACGGGCACCTGCTCGGCGATCCAGCGTGCACGGCTCGTGAACGTCACCTCGGCCACCGTGCCGGTCGTGGGCCGGTACGTGTCGGGTGCCGGTGTGCGCGCGGCCGTGCGGGTGGCGGGCTCGGGGAGCACCTGCGCGGACAGGATCCGGTCGGTGCGGAAGGTCCGTTCCCCCTGCGCGTCGGTGCACCAGGCGTGCAGGTACGTGAAGTCGTCGGACGGCAGCAGGCGGATGGGTTCCACGACGCGGGTGGAGGTGACGTCCGAGTTGCTCACGTACTCGATGCGCAGCTGCTGGCGTGCACCGAGCGCGGTCGTCACGGCGGCCAGCACGTGCGGGGCCGCGTCGACGGCGACCCGCACGTCGAGCGACGCGGCAGCCTCTCCCGACGCTGCGGTGAGCTTCGCGAGGGCAGAGCCGACGACCGCGGCCTGCTCGGGGTCTCCCGCCTGGGCGACGACCTCGCCCATCGCCCGCAGGGCGGCGATGAGCGTGATGGCCTCGCGGGTACCGAGCCGCAGCGGGCGCGTCATCCCGCGGGACTGCGTGAGGCGGACGATCCCCCGCTCGATGGAGTCGGCATCGAAGTCGATGAGGTCCTCGGGCCAGTACCCCGGGGTCCCCGAGATCCACAGCGTGTCGACGTCGGCAAGGATCTGCTTCGCGCTCACGCCGAAGCGGCGGGCCAGGTCGTCCACCGGGACGGGGCCGCTCGTCTCGAGGAAGCTCACCAGTCCGACGAGCCGCACGAAGCGTTCGGACGCGCGCTCAGCCACGGTCGCCTCCTTCGGGGGTTCCGGCACCGGCCGGGTCGGACGTCTTCGAGCCGGGCGTCCCACGAAGACCCGCAGCACGGTGCAGGCGCTGCAGCACCGCATCCCGCAGGCTCACGGGCTCCACGACGAGGACCGCGTCACCGTAGCCCGCGATGTCGTCCGCCGTCGCCTCGAACGACGTGTACGTCAGGGTGATCATCTCCCGGCCCGGGACCACCGGGCCCGTCACCGCGGGCAGCCCGTGCGCTCGCAGGGCGCTCGCCCGCTCGGGCAGGAGTGCGAGGAGAGCCTGCTCCTCGCGCTCAGGTGCCCCGCGCCCGACGAGCGCGTCCACGTCGATCGACCCCGGCACCGTGAACGCACCGGCCTCGCCGCGCGCCCGCACGAGGCCCTCGATGCGGTTGAGGCGGAACGCCCGCGGCGCGTCCCGGTCCTGGTCGTGACCGAGCAGGTACCAGCCGCCCGCGCGCACGGCGACCTTCCAGGGCTCGACCGTGCGCACGCGCACCTCGCCCGTGCTCGCCGCCCGGTACGTGAAGGTGACGACCCGGCGGGCGACGATCGCGTCGAGCAGCGGCTCGTAGGACCCCGCGACGGACCGCACCCGCGGCGCGAGGCCCGCGACGGAGTCCGTCCCCTCTCCCCCGCCGGGCACCGAGCGCAGCTTCGTCAGCGCGCGCGAGGTGTCGACCTGCAGCGCGCTGTCCTGCCAGAACTGCGCCGCGAGAGACAGCACACCGAGCTCGGCGGGCGTGAGGTCGATCTCGGCGAGGGCGTAGGCGTCCTTGTCGATCCGGTACCCGGCATCCTGCGCGTGCCCGCCTGCGTCCACCGTGACGATCGGCACACCCATCTCCCGCAGCGCATCCTTGTCCCGCTCGAACATGCGTTCGAACGCCTCGGGGGTGGCTGCCTCGTCGTACCCGGCGACGGACGCGCGGATCTCCGCCTTCGTCATCCGCGCAGGGGTGTTCATCAGCGCGATGACGAGGTTGAGCAGTCTGGCTGCGGGGGGCGTCTGAGGAGGCATCGCCCTAACGCTAGCGTCGAGTAGCGTTGACGCGGTGATGACGCGACGAAATGCACGGGTGGTATCGCTCGGGCGACGCTGGGACGGGGCACAAGAGCTCGTCGTCGAGATCGACCCCACCGCGGCCGACGCACCACCCCCCGGACCGGTCCGGGCCCTCGCCTACCCCGCACTCGTCGGCGACCCGCGCCCCGGCGACACCGTCCTCCTCAACACCACCGCGCTCGACCGCGGCCTCGGAACAGGCGGCTACGCCCTCGTCGTAGCCGTCCACCCCACCGACGGGACGACCGCACCCGCACCCGACGGCACCGTCCGCGGCGCCGGCCACCTCGTCAAGGCCCGCTACACACCCCTCCAGACCATGGTCCTCGGCGTCGACGAGCAAGAGTCCCCCCACCACGACCTCCTGCGCGACGCCGACGACCTCCACGCCATGCCCGTCGTCGTCGCCGACCTCCACTCCGCCCTGCCCGCCATCATCGCCGGCGCCCGCCACGCAGCCGCCGAGCACGGCCGACCCGCACCCCGCATCGCCTACGTCATGACCGACGGCGGCGCCCTGCCCGCCTGGTTCTCCCGCACCGTCTCCGGCCTGCGCGACGCCGGCTGGCTCGAGACCTGCATCACCGTCGGCCAAGCCTTCGGCGGAGACCTCGAAGCCGTCTCCATCCACTCCGGCCTCCTCGCCGCCCACCTCGTCACCGGCGCCGACCTCACCATCGTCGCCCAAGGCCCCGGCAACCTCGGCACCGGCACCCGCTGGGGCTTCTCCGGCACCACCGCAGGCGAAGCCCTCAACGCCACCAGCACGCTGGGCGGTCACCCCGTCGCCTCCCTGCGCATTTCCGGCGCCGACCCCCGACCCCGCCACCTCGGCATCTCCCACCACTCCCTCACCGCCTACGGACGCGTCGCCCTGCGACCCGCCGACGTCGTCGTCCCCGTCCTCGCAGGCGCACCCGACGCCTTCAGCACCTCCGGCCAGGACCCCCGCACCCTCGACACCCTCGTCCACGAGCAGGCCACCACCCTCGCGACGTGCCCCGCCCAGCACCAGCTCGTCACCCTCGACGCCACCCCCGCGCTCGCAGCCTCGCTCGCCCACACACCCGTCGGCCTCTCGACCATGGGCCGCGGACTCGCCGAAGACCCCGCCGCCTTCCTCGCCGCAGCGCTCGCAGGCGTCCACGCCGTCACCCTCCAGGGCTGAGGCGCTCCACCAGTGACCACACAGACCACCGGCCGCGCCGACCCACGCCCAGCGACCGTCCCACGCGAGAGGTCGACCGTCCCCGTCGTCCCACTCCTGCTCACCGTCCTGCTCCTCCTCCTCGTCCTCGCCGGTGCGACCCTCTCGAGCCCGTGGGAGCTCAGCGGCGGAGGCCGCCAGGAGCCGCTCCCGCTCCCCGCACCGACCGAGACCGTCGCACCACCGCCCGTACCGCTGCCCCAGGAGGAACCCAGCGAGCTGCCCACCGCAGCACGGGTCGCCCTCCTCGTCCTCACCGGCCTCCTGGCCACCGCCATCGCCGCCTACCTCGTCTACCGCGCCGTCCGGAAGGCGCGCCAGACCGCCCTCGCCCGACGATCACGACCACGCACCGAACGCTCACCCGGCGACACAGCCGGGCACGGCACCGTGACCGTCGTACCCGACCTCCGCACAGGCGTCGAGACCGCGACCGCGCGGCTGCGCGGCGCGACGAGCTCCACCGACGCGATCATCGCCGCGTGGCTCGCCCTCGAGGAGTCGGCCGAAGCATCCGGCGCCCCACGCACAGCAGCACAGACCCCCACCGAGCTCACCGTCGCCGTCCTCGAGACCACCCACGCCCCGCCCGAGACGATCGAGCGCCTGCTGCGCCTCTACCACCTCGCACGCTTCACCCAGACGCCCCTCACCCCGGCAGACGTCGCCGCCGCCGACGACTGCCTCGCCGACCTCACCCGCGCGTTCGCCCACACCCCCGACGGACACCGCACACACCCCACCGACCTCCCCAGCACCGAAGACACCACCCGATGAGACACCTCCTCGCACTCGTCGCGCTCCAGCTCGTCGCCATCGCCCTCCTCCAGCGCGAGCTCGGCCTCGACACCACCCACGTCGTCATGCTCACGCTCAGCGTCGTCGCACTCACCCTCGTCACCCACGCCGCCCGCACCAGCACCACAGCCGCACCGCACCCCCGCTGGCCCCGCGACCGACGCGACCGCCGCCCCGGCTCCCGCGACGAGGTCGCCTCCCTCGCCTGGACCTTCTTCGGCCGCGACGACATCGTCAGCGCCCAAGCCCTGCGCACCATCCGCACCATCGCCGCCACCCGGCTCCGAGCCCACGGAGCCGACCTCCACGACCCCGACGACGCCCCCACCTGCCGCGCCCTCCTCGGCGACGAGACCCACCGGATCCTCGACCCCACCTCGCCCTCGACCGCCCCACGCCCGAGCGTCACCGAGCTCGCCCGCATCATCACCGTGCTCGAGAACCTCGCACCCCACCACGCACCACCACCCACAGCCCCCCGCACACCCCCGCGCACAAGGACCACGCCATGACCGGCCCCCAGCACACCCCCACCACCACGCCCCCCACGGCGCTCACCGTCCCCGAGATCGCCGACCTCTCCACCCGCATCCTCACCGAGGTCTCCACCGCCGTCGTCGGCATGACCGAAGCCCTCCGCACCGCGCTCGCGGCCATCCTCGCCGGCGGCCACGTCCTCTTCGAGGACGTCCCCGGCCTCGGCAAGACCCTGGCCGCCAGGAGCCTCGCCTCCGCGCTGGGGCTCGACTTCGCTCGCCTGCAGTGCACCCCCGACCTCCTGCCGTCGGACATCACCGGATCCTCGGTCTACGACCCGGCCACGCGTACCTTCGAGTTCCGGCGAGGCCCCGTCTTCACCGGTCTCTTCCTCGCCGACGAGATCAACCGCACCGCTCCCAAGACGCAGTCCGCCCTCCTCGAAGCCATGGCCGAGCGCCAGGTGACGATCGACGGCACCACGCACCGGCTCGATCTGCCCTTCCACGTGATGGCGACGTCCAACCCCGTCGAGTACGAGGGCACCTACCCTCTGCCCGAGGCCCAGCTCGACCGCTTCATGGTCCGCCTCGCCGTCGGCTACCCCGACGCAGCCGGCGAGACCGACATCCTGCACCGCCGCCTCGACCGACGGCACGAGACCGCGACGGTCGCACCCGTCGTCGACCCCGCGACCGTCCTCGCCATGCAGGCCGGCATCGAAGAGGTCACCGTCGACGCGGACGTCGTCCGCTACTGCGTCGACCTCGCCGCAGCCACCCGGCACCTCGCCGAGCTCGAGGTCGGTGCCTCCCCCCGAGGCTCCCAGACGCTCCTCCTCGTGGCCCGCGCCCTCGCCGTCATGGCCGGCCGCAGCTACGTCCTGCCCGAGGACGTCAAAGCCGTCGCCGTCCCCGTCCTCGCCCACCGCCTCACCCTCAGCCCAGGATCCTGGGCCAGCGGCCTGCGCACCGACGACCTGGTGCTCGGGCTCCTCGACCACGTCGCCGGACCCACGACCGTCCCTGACCGGCAGCCCACCTCCCACCGATGACACACCCCACCACGCCCAGCCCCGCACCACCCTGGCGCCGTGACCGCTCCGTCCACCTCATGACCGTCGCCGGCATCGTCTTCGCCACCGCAGGCCTCCTCCTCGGGCGACCCCACCTCGTCGCGATCGCCACCCCGCTGCTCCTCGGCGCCGTCTGGAGCACCTGGCGCACACCCCACGGAACCGTGCGCGTCACCACCCGCTCGACCCCCACCGCACTCCGCACAGACGAGCTCGACACGACCCTCACCCTGAGCACCCCACCCGGAGCCACGATCGTGCGCATCCTCGTCGCCAGCCCCGGCACCACCCGCACCGAGACGATGGTGCACGTCGACGGCAGCCGCGACCTCCGGCTCACCACACCCTCCGTCCGCACCGGCACCCGTGAGCTCTTCACCATCGACCTCGTCGCAGCGACCACCGACGGCGGCTGGCACAACGGCATCCACCACGTGCGACCCGAGAGCGTCCTCGTCCTCCCCGCCGCCCAGCGCATCACCGGCACCCCCGTCTCGCGCCACCTGCGCGGACTCACCGGCGAGCACCGCTCCCGCCGCCTCGGCGACGGGAGCGAGCTCCGAGACATCGCCCCCTACCGCACCGGCGACCCCCTCCGCCGCATCGACTGGCGCGTCACCGCACGACGCTCCCCCGACGCCGGCCACCTCTACGTCCGACGCACCTACGCCTCCGCCGAAGCCTGCGTCATCCTCGCCGTCGACTCACGCGACGACGTCGGACCCGAGATCGCCACCTGGGGAGCCTTCGGCGCCCTCCGCCCCGACCAGCAGACCTCGCTCGACATCGCCCGCGAAGCGGCCGCCACCATCGCCCGAGCCGTCATCGACGCAGGAGACCGCGTCGGCCTCGAAGACCTCGGCCGACTCCACACCCCCGTCCCCCTCGCAGGGGGCAAGCGCCACCTCCGACGCATCCACCACGCGCTCGCCCTCGCCCAGCCCCACGGTGCGCCCCGCACCCGCGAGCGAGCCCCCCAGGTACCCCACGGCGCCCTCGTCTACCTCTTCTCCACCTTCCTCGACGACAGCGCCGCCGCCATCGCCCGCCAGTGGCACACCCACGGGCACCACGTCATCGCCATCGACACCCTCCCCGTCGAAGACCCGTGGGACCTGACCGAGCGTGAGCACCTCGCCTGGCGACTCACCGAGATCACACGACAAGACCGCCTCGCCACCCTCACCAGCCGCGGCATCACCATCCTCAGATGGACCGACCCCACCAGCCGCCCCACCCTCCAGGCCGCAGCCCGCGAACGAGGACCCCGACGATGACCCCCCTCTCCCGCCGACCCGCCGGGCCCACGACGCACATCCACACCGGCCCCACCATCCCCGCCTGGACCCTCCACGCGGCACTCGCCGTCGCGATCGTCGGTGCAGTGTGCTCGGCGGCTGCGGGCACGTCCCTCGAGACCTCGTCGCTCGTGGTCCTCGTCCTCGGACTCCTCGCCGCCGTCGGCCATGCCGCCTGGAGACCCAGCACGATCCCGGCCGTCGCCGCGCTCGCCGCGACGGGTCTCGCCTGCATCGTCGTCACGCCGACCAGCGAGGGGTGGCGCGTCCCGGTCATCATCCTGTGCGTCCACGCCCTCGTCCGGCTGTCCTGGTTCACCGCGAGCTCGCGGCCCGGCGGTCGCATCGAGGTCGAGGTCCTCCGGCACGAAGGACGCACATTCCTCGTCCTCGGGCTCGCCGGCCAGGCCGTCGGGCTGCTCGCCGTCGTGCTGACCGCTCTCGAGGCCGACGGGGCGCTCGGGCGCAGCGGTGCTCTCGGCATCGCCGGGGCTGTCGCGCTCCTCGGGCTCGCCGCGCTCCTCCTGCTCCCTCGTTCGCGAACGGCGTAACTTCTGCGTCGACCAGCCATGACGGGCACGATGGGGAGGTGGCAACCCACCACCTCGAACCCTTGGAGGACGTACTCATGGCGACCCGCAACCCGCTTCCCAAGTACACCGTGCCGACCCTCACCCCAGAAGAAGGCGCTCAGGTCGCTGAGGTGCTCCAGCTGCGTCTCCACGCGCTCAACGACCTCGCCCTGACCCTCAAGCACATCCACTGGAACGTGGTCGGGCCGCACTTCATCGCCGTCCACGAGATGCTCGACCCGCAGGTCGACGCCGTCCGTGCGATGGTCGACGCGATCGCCGAACGCATCGCGACCCTCGGTGTGGCACCGACGGGCACACCGGGCGCGATCATCAAGGCGCGCACGTGGGACGACTACTCCCTCGGACGAGCCACGGCGATCTCGCACCTCGGCGCGCTCGACGAGGTCTACCAGGGCGTCATCACCGACCACCGCAAGGCGGCCGAGGACGTCGAGGAGCTCGACGACGTGACCAACGACCTCCTCGTCGGGCACCTCCACGAGCTCGAGCTGTTCCACTGGTTCGTGCGCGCGCACCTCGAGTCCGCCGGTGGAGAGCTGAGCACAGCAGGCGCGACGACGGAGAAGGACGCCGCGAAGAAGGCGAAGAGCCCGACCGAGAAGTAGGTCTGACGGTCGACCAGAAGGTCGACGAGACCCGAGCATGTGCTCGACCGCGCGATCGGCACCACCGGGGCCCGTGCAGCAGGGACTCCTGCCGCACGGGCCCGTGCTCGTGCGAACCACGGTGCACCGAGCCCGGGGCCCGGACGGTACGCTCGGCCGGATGAGCGCTGTGACCGGATCCGCGGACACCGGACCGGAGCTGCCCTCGACCATCGAGGGCGACACGACCTCAGAGATCGTCGTCAAGCGCTCGCGATTCATCACTCGGCTCGCCCACGTCCCCTCGGTCGAAGCCGCGGACGCCGTCGTCGCGACCGTCCGGCGGGACCGCTGGGATGCCCGCCACCACTGTGTCGCGCTCGTCGTCGGTCCGCGCTCGGACGTCACGAGGTCCTCGGACGACGGCGAGCCCTCCGGGACGGCCGGGGCACCGATGAGCGAGGTGCTGCGACGTCACGGGCTCACGGACGTCGTCGCTGTCGTCTCCCGCTACTTCGGCGGTGTGCTCCTGGGAACCGGTGGGCTCGCTCGCGCCTACTCGGGTGCAGTCGACGGCGCGGTCGAGGGTGCGCAGGTCGTCAGACGTCGTGAGGTCGATCGCGTGGTCGTCCGGGTTCCTCACGAGGCTGCTGGGCGCGTCGAGCACTTCCTGCGGGACCGGTCCGCCGCCCACGGGGCCCTCGTGGTGGGCGTCACCTGGACGAGCGAGACCGTTCTCGAGATGCTCGTCCCGCCCGCTCGGCGACGACGGCTCGAGTCCGACCTCGCGGACTTCAGCGCAGGAGCCCTCCTCCTCGAGACCGTCGGTCGGGAGATCGCGGACATCCCGCCGTCCTGAGCCAGGCGGTGCTGTGCGTCACCACGACCATCCGCGCGCTCCGAGCTCGAGCTCCTGACGCATCCGTTGCTCCTCGTCGACCGTCCAGGGCAGGGGCACCGCGCCGGGGGACGACGTCGTGTCGTCGCTCGGCGGTGGTGCCGGATCGGTCTCGTCCAGGCCCGCGAGCCGGCACGCCTCGGACAGGAGGGCGTCGTACGCATACTGCGACGCCCGGAGATGGTGTGCGACGGCGATCGCATGACGCTCCCGCTCGAGCCGCTGGATCTCCGACGCCACGGCCGCGAGGCGGAGCTGGAGCTCGAGCGCGACGAACGGGTCGGTGACCGGCTGCCTCCGAGAGGCTCTGAGGTGATGCTGGACGCGCGGCACGGACGCGCGCGGGAGCCGGCGTCGGTGCCGCTCCGGTGCGGCGGACGACGTCCGGTCCCGTGTCGCCAGGTCCACGACGAACCAGAACGCGGCGATCACGGCGATGTACACGAGGATCGACAGCATCATCCCGCCTCTGCGCTGAGGTACTCCTAGCGTAGGCCGGTCAGCCGTCCGGACGCGAGGGGTAGGGCATCGCCGGAGTGGGGATAGCAGCGCGTCCAGCACGTCGACGTCCACGTGCACGACGAACCGGCGTGGTCCTGAGGTGTCGCGGACGACCGTGCGCCCACCCCCATCCCCCATGGGCGACACGCCGTGGCGCAAGACGTCCAGCACACCGTCCACGCCGTGCGGTCGTACGGTGCCCCGGAGCGGACGCCACTGTGCGACGGGCCGGTCGCCCTGGTCGGTGAAGACCATGCCGGGCCGGTGCGCCGCGTCACGGGGGTGAGCGGGTGCCTAGGCCCGGACAGGGTGCCAGCGGGCACCGTACCGCCGTGCGAGACCTGGCGCGGTGAGCTCGGCGAGGGCGCCGGTGGTGGCGAGCACGTGGTCGGCCACGCGGCGCGCCTGGGCCTCGTCGTCGGCGGTGAACCGGACGGTGATCCGGGCCTCGCCGGCGACCACCCCGACGTCGAAGGACTCGACGGTGGCGAGGTCGCGTGCTGCGTCGGCCGCAGACGGCAGGACGGTCGCGGGCGCGACGCCCGGCTGGAGTCGCCCGATGGTGGCGGTCACGCGGAACGAGGGCACCGGACCAGCCTAGGCCGGTCCGGACGCAGGCTCGGCCACGGCGTCGGTGGCGGCCTCCCCGGCGTCGCCCGGGTGGAGGTGCTCCCACCACGCTCGTCGGAGCTGTTCGAAGCGGGTGGGAAGCGGGTCGCGGTACCCGGCGTAGCGAGCGTTCGTGCGGTGGACGAACCGTCGCCACGACAGCACGAGGCCTTGACGGGTGATCGGCAGGCCGGCGATGACGGTCACCCCGTTGTCATGGGTGTGGTGCACCGTGAGCAGGAGCGCTCTGGGGACGGAGCCCTCGAGCTCGGCGCAGAGCTGCTCGCGGACGGCGAACCATCGGCGCAGCACGAGCCGGACGTCCGGGTCGAGAGGGTGCTCGCGAGCGGTGCGGTGCTTGCCGTGCGTCACGACCACGCTCCCCTGGTCTGCTGCGAACGAGTCGACCGTGCACCGGAGGAGGTCGCCGTACCGGGCGCCTGTCGCACGAGAGAGCCCGACGATGACAGCCAAGCGGACGGTCTCGGCCTTGGCTCCCGTGCGCAGCGCTTCGACCGAGAGCTCGCGCCAGACCCACTCTGCCTCGTCGTGGGTCACGGGTGGTCGCGGATACCTCGATGTCCCTGCGTGTGTTGGTGGTGGGTTCATGTCCTGAGTCTCTCCCGTGCAGCGCTGGACGCTTGGCACACTATTAATACCTGAAGATCATGATCGGGTGTGACTCGACTCACGGGAACAAGAAGGGCAGGCCTGTAGTTGAATGCTAAAGTTCATGCAAACGCATCGATTCAGACCTGAGGAGCCAGCCATGCAGTTCGGAATCTTCACCGTCGGGGACGTCACGACAGACCCCACGACCGGCCGCGCCCCCACCGAGAACGAGCGCATCAAGGCCACCCTCCAGATCGCACTCAAGGCCGAGGAGGTCGGACTCGACGTCTTCGCGACGGGCGAGCACCACAACCCGCCCTTCGTCCCCTCCTCCCCCACGACCACGCTCGCCTACATCGCCGCGCAGACGTCCCGGATCATCCTCTCCACCTCGACGACGCTCATCACCACGAACGACCCGGTGAAGATCGCCGAGGACTACGCGACGCTCCAGCACCTCGCCGACGGTCGCATCGACCTCATGATGGGGCGAGGCAACACCGGCCCGGTCTATCCCTGGTTCGGAAAGGACATCCGCCAGGGCATCCCGCTCGCGGTCGAGAACTACGCGCTCCTGCACCAGCTCTGGCGCGACGAGGTCGTCGACTGGGAGGGGCAGTTCCGCACCCCTCTCCAGAGCTTCACCTCGACCCCGCGCCCGCTCGACGGCGTCCCTCCGTTCGTGTGGCACGGCTCCATCCGCAGCCCGGAGATCGCCGAGCAGGCCGCCTACTACGGAGACGGGTACTTCCACAACAACATCTTCTGGCCGGTCGAGCACACAGCGAAGATGGTCAGGCTCTACCGGGCGCGCTTCGAGCACTACGGCCACGGCGCGGCCGACCAGGCGATCGTCGGGCTCGGCGGGCAGGCGTTCATGCGCAAGAGCTCGCAGGATGCCAAGCGGGAGTTCCGACCGTACTTCGACAACGCCCCCGTCTACGGCCACGGCCCCTCCATGGAGGACTTCACGAGCCAGACACCGTTGACGGTCGGCAGCCCGCAGGAGGTCATCGACCGCTACGCCACCATGCGCGAGCACGTCGGGGACTACCAGCGCCAGCTGTTCCTCATGGACCACGCCGGGCTCCCCCTGAAGACGGTGCTCGAGCAGCTCGACCTCCTCGGTGGGGAGGTCGTCCCCGCGCTCCGCAAGGAGTTCGCGACCGGGCGCCCCGACCACGTACCCGACGCCCCGACCCACGCCTCGCTCGTCGCGCAGGCAGGTGGACCGGTCGCGAGCACCGTGCGCGGGGTCGACGACGTCACCGGGGCCTCGCCCGACGCGGTGTCGTCCGGGACCACGAGCCGATGAGGACCGCGCCCCTCTCCGCCGCCGCCGTGCAGCCGACGGCGGGGGCCGGTGTCCCGGACTCCCACGTCGCTGCGCGCTCGTGGGAGGCGCTCTTCCGTGCCCAGGTCGCGCTCATGCGACGCTTCAGCGCCGAGGACATCTGGGAACCTGTCACCGTGCGCGAGTACGACGTTCTGTTCACCCTCTCGCAGGCTCCGCAGGACGGGCTGCGCCTGCACGAGCTGAACACGGACGTGCTCATCAGCCAGCCGTCGCTCAGCCGGATGGTCGACCGCCTCGAAGCGCAGGGCCTCGTCACCAAGAAGCCCTCGGCGAGCGACCGGCGTGGCCTGCTCATCACGCTGACCCCTGCCGGCGCGCGGCTCCAGAAGACGATCGGGCGCAAGCACGTCGAGAGCATCCGCGCCTACGTCGAGCCCGCGCTCACCCTCGACGAGCTGCGGACGCTCGAGCAGCTGTGCACGAAGCTCCGCACCGCCCAGGCATCCATCGAGACCCGAGACACCACCCCGCACGCATCCGCCGAGTCGGAGGAGAGAGCATCATGACCACACGCACGATCGTCGCCGTCACCGCCGGGCTGAGCCAGCCGTCGTCCACCCGTCTGCTCACAGACCGCCTCGTGGCCGCCACCGTGACCGCCATGGAGGACTCGGGCGAGCCGGTCGAGGTCCGCATCATCGAGCTGCGAGACCTCGCCCACCAGATCACCGACAACCTCCTCACCGGGTTCCCGGCCCCCGAGCTCGCCGACGCCGTCGAGGCGCTCACGGCAGCCGACGGGATCATCGCCGTGACACCGATCTTCACCGCGTCCTACTCGGGCCTCTTCAAGTCCTTCTTCGACGTCGTCGACTCCGCAGCGATCACCGGTACGCCGGTGCTGCTCGGGGCCACGGCGGGCACGGCCCGGCACTCCCTCGCCCTCGATCACGAGCTGCGCCCGCTCTTCGCGTACCTCCGGGCCCTCGTGGTGCCGACCGCCGTCTTCGCCGCGTCGGAGGACTGGGGTTCGGGAGACGGCTCCACCGGCAGCCTGGGCGCACGGATCACGCGAGCCGCCGGAGAGCTCTCCGCGCTCGTCCAGGGACGCTCCGTGACGCGTGCAGAGCGGGACCCGTTCGCCGATCTCGTGCCCTTCGCACAGCAGCTCGCGGGGAATTGAACGAGGCCTTTACTAACTGCGAATCACGAGTAAAGTTGCGCCTGCGGACACGTCCGGAGTCTGAGACGCACCTCCTCACCGCACTGCGCCGCACACCCCCTCGGTACCAGGTCCTCGGCACCGCACACCTTCGACACCGCTCCCACGGCACGTCCCTTTCGCGAGCAGGCACACCTTGACACTGAACATCTGGCTCAACCGCACCTACGCCACGAACTACTGGTTCCTCCAGATGCTCAGGAACAACCCTGACCACGCGGACGTGCGTCTGTTCGTCACCCACACCGACGAGACCTCGCCCGTCCTGCGCGCCGCGGACGTCGCCGAGATCGAGCCCTCCCTCGGTGGCGAGGCCTACGTCGACTGGGTCCTCGACTTCTGCCGTGCCCACGCGATCGACGTGCTCCTGCCCGGCAAGGGCATCCGACGGATCACCGCGCGCAGCGACGAGTTCGACGCCATCGGCGTCAAGGTCCTCGCGTCACCGTCGGCATCGATCGCCCTGCTCGACGACAAGGACGCGGCCTACCGTTCGGCCGCCGGCCTCGGCATCCCTGTCCCGCCGTGGCGTACCGCGCTCGGAGCCGACGAGCTCGAGTCGGCTGTCGTGTCGCTCCGCGACGAGCTCGAGCCCCACGAGAAGATCTGCATCAAGCCCATCAGCGGAGTCGGTGCAGAGGGCTACCGTCTCCTCGACGACAGGCCGTTGGGCCTCGACGACCTCCTCGCGGCGCCGGCGCACCGCATCCGGCTCGACGAGGTCACGGCCGCGTTCCGAGCCGCCGCCACGGCAGGTCGCGAGGTACCGACGCTCATGGTCATGCCGTACATGGCGTCCCCCGAGATCAGCGTCGACTGCCTCTCCACGACGTTCGGCGAGACGCTCGCAGCCCTCCCGAGGGCGAAGGACGGCCGTCGCAGGACGTTCCTCGCGGACACCCCCGAAGCGATCCGCATCGCCCACCGCGTCGTGGACTCCTACCAGCTCGCCTACCTCACGAACACCCAGCTGCGCTGGTGGCGCGGTGAGCTCACGCTCCTCGAGGTGAACACACGTCCCTCCGGCGGTCTCTACGCCTCGTCGCTCACCGGCGTGAACCTCCCGTGGGCCGCCGTCCAGCTCGCGCTCACCGGAGCGACGAACCTCGACACCCCTGAGCTCGGCGCGTCGTTCGTCACCGTCGAGACGCTCGTCCCGCTCCCACGCGAGACTGCCGTGCCCGTGGCGCTCCGCAACGTCAACCCCGAGCTCGTCAAGGCGCCGTCGGCAGACGACCTCGAGGCCACCACGCGAAAGCTCGCCGGCTTCCTGCCCTGATCGGGCGGAATCCGGCGAGCCGGGTGGAGCGGTCTCTCAGAGGTCGAACTCGCCCGGGGCGATGCCCACGGCGAAGCAGGCTTCCTTGACGGCCTTGCGCTCGTCCTCGTCGAAGTCGCCGTCGGCGCCGCCGATGATGATCCCGATCTGGAGGACGGCACGAGCCTGGTCCTGCTTGGACTTGAGCTTCGCCACCGCAGAGACGGCCTCGACCTTGCCGAAGTCGTAGTCGCGGTCGAGCTTGTCGCAGTAGAAGTCGAACTTCTGGCGCAGCTCGTCAGGTGCGAAGACCGACAGGACGTCGTTGCTCATGATGAGCGCGGCAGTCTTGCTGCGTTCCGTCGAGTCGATCTTTCCGTCGGCGGCAGCGATGAGCGCACACATGGCCATGCTGGCGTTCGCGAAGTCCTTGTTGGCGAACTGCTTGGCCTTGGTCTTGAGCTGTCCGTTCATCTCGCTCGTCTTCGACTTGAGGTTGTCCCAGAACGCCATCAGTTCTCCTTCGCTCGGTGTCCGGCCGGGTGGCGACCCGTGCCGCTCGGTGGTGAGATCCTATCCGGGCGCGCGGTGCACGCCGCGCAGCGTCACCACGCACGGCCGCGAGGATCTGTGCAGGTCACCCGAGGATCGAGAAGCTCATGGAAGACACACCGGACACCCGGGTCCCTGACGTCCCGTCGACCAGGTCGCAACGGCTCGACGCGCTGCCGTTCACGGCCGAGCACCGACGTCTCCTCGTCGGCTCCGGCACCGGGTGGGCGCTCGACGCGATGGACGTCGGACTCATCTCCTTCGTCATGGCGAGCCTCGCGGTGCAGTGGGGCCTCACAGACACCGAGCTCTCGTGGATCGCCTCGACCGGCTTCGTCGGTATGGCGATCGGCGCCAGCCTCGGCGGCCTGCTCGCGGACCGCGTCGGGCGTCGACAGGTGTTCGCGACGACCCTCCTCGTCTACGGTCTCGCGACCGGCGCGTCAGCGCTCTCCTGGTCGGTCGGCGTGCTTCTCGTGACCCGCTTCGTCGTCGGTCTCGGTCTCGGTGCCGAGCTCCCGGTCGCGTCGACCCTCGTCAGCGAGTTCGCACCCGCGCGCATCCGCGGCCGGGTCGTCGTCGTGCTCGAGGCCTTCTGGGCGGTCGGGTGGCTCCTCGCTGCTCTCATCGGCTTCCTCGTCGTGCCGCTGAGCGACGACGGATGGCGGTGGGCGCTGGCGATCGGCGCGGTGCCTGCCGTGTACTCGGTCGTGGTGCGCAGGACGCTGCCCGAGTCGGTGAGGTTCCTCGAGAGCGTCGGGCGGCACGACGAGGCCGAGGCGACCGTGCGGCGGTTCGAGTCGGCAGCAGGGCCCGGCACCGTCACCCCCCAGGTCGCGGCCACCGCCGCCACCGCCCACCACGTCCCGCGCGGAGAGCCGGCCGAGCGGATCGGCGAGCCGGTGCGTCCCCGCCTCTGGTCGCCGGCGCTGCGCCGACGCACCGCGAGCCTGTGGATCGTGTGGTTCGGCGTGAGCTTCGCCTACTACGGCGCCTTCATCTGGCTGCCGAGCCTCCTGCACGCCTCGGGCTTCTCCCTCGTCCGGTCCTTCGGGTACACGCTCGTCATCACCGCCGCCCAGCTGCCCGGGTACGCCGTCGCCGCCGTGCTCATCGAGCGGTGGGGCCGCCGGTCGACGCTCGCCACCTTCCTCGTGGGGTCCGCAGTATCGGCGCTCCTCTTCGGGACGGCGGACACCACCGCCGCGATCCTCGGCGCAGGGATGCTCCTGTCGTTCTTCAACCTCGGCGCCTGGGGGGCGCTGTACGCCGTCACCCCGGAGATCTACCCCACGAGCATCCGCGGTCGCGGAGCAGGTTCCGCAGCCGCGTTCGGGAGGGTTGCGTCGATCGTGGCTCCGCTGTGCGTGCCGTTCCTGCGCGACGCAGGTGGTACCCCGGCGGTCTTCCTCGCCTTCGCAGCAGCGTTCGTCGTCGCAGCGCTAGGCGTCCTGGGCATCCCGGACCTTCGGGGGCGTCCCCTGGACGAGTGACGGTGCCGTCCGGTCGCGACCGCGGTCGTGATCGAGCAGCCCGGCGGCGTGGAGCGCGTCATGGAGCGCGACGGGGGTGAGCACACCGAGCTTGCCGTACACGCTGTCCAGCAGCGCCTGGACCCTGCGTGGGTCCATCCGCACGATCTCCGCCGTCTGCGCGACGGTGCGCAGGAGACTGGCGTGGCGTGCCACCTCGATCTCGCGGGACGTGAGGATCGTGCGCAGGGCGATGTTCGAGCGTCGGGACGCGATCCACGGGCCCGCTCCTCCTCCGAGGATGATGAGGTCGCCCGTCCGCCCTTCCCACGTGCTCGCCGCGTCGACGCCTCTCGTCTCCCGGACGTGCTGCGCGATCCGTGCAGAGACGTCGGCGGCAGCGGAGAACATCGCGTACTGCTCGAGCTCGTCGACGAGGACCGCCGCTCCCTCGAAGTCTTCTTCCATCGCCGCGACCGCGTTGCGGTACAGCATGCGGACGAGGTGCCCTCCGCTCGCCCGGTACGCGCGGGCCAGGTCGTCGACGACGAGGTCGGGGCGTCCGAGCCGCACTGCGACGTCGAGCAGGAAGGCTGCCAGGTACGTCTCTCCGCGGGCGAGGACGTTCCGTCCGCCGATGCACGCGATGTTCAGCGCCTCGGCCGTCCGCCCCTCGGCATGAGCCTGCCTCGCCTCGGACCACAGGAGCGGTGCGTCGACGCGAGGAGCGAGCCGCATCTGCGGTGTGATGCGCTCGAGCGCGGCCCGTGCTCCCGCGACGTCGCCCACAGCGACGGCTGCAGCGACGGCCAGGGCGTCGGCCGCTGCCTCGTCCTCACGCTCCGCCGAGCCGCCCGGTGCCTCGGCCGCCGCCGCTCGGAAGTATCCGCAGGCGTCGAGAGCGAGCTCCTGCGCCCGCGGTGCACTCCCGCCGAGCAGCTCGAAGAAGCCCAGCGAGGACGCCCACAGCCCGGCGCGCCGGGCAGGCTCGCCAGAGTGTCCGAGCCGGGTGTCGACACGCGTGCGTGCCGTCATGAGGTCGCCGCTCAGCGCGGCGAGGGACATCTCCACGAACTCGAAGTACGCCGCCGCGTCAGGACGCTCCGCGCCGAGGCCCGCCGTCAGCGGACGCCCAGCCTCGATCGCCGTCCGGGCCAGGATGAGCGGACCGGTGGTGATGCCCCGCATCGCCTGGGTCATGGCGCTGTCGAGGCGCTCGAGGCTCGACGCCCCGCTTCCGCCACCGCTGAGGCTCGCGTCGAGGATCGTCTGCCACAGGTCCCGGGTACCGGCGATCGCCGCGCGTCCCGAGGCAGACGTCGCCCGGCTCTGGAGGGCGTCGATGTGCGCGACCGCGGCACGCGGGTCGCCGTGCCTGCTCCCCCAGTTGACGCCCATCCAGTGCGCGACCGAGGCGAGCTCGTCGTCGGTCAGCGCGGTCCGCGCCGCGGCGAGCAGCTCCTTGTCGGCGGTCGCGATGTCACCGAGGATCGTCGAGACCGTCCCGAGCACCTCGTGCGCGAGGTGCAGCGGCACACGGTGCAGCGCCACCCGAGCGAGGCGGCGAGCGAGGGTGAACTCGCGTTCCTCGAGCGCCCAGGCAGCCGTCTGGGCGAGCAGCTGGGGCGCGATCGTCGCGCCGGCGTCGACGTCGACGACCACGGCGCGGAAGAACGCCGAGCGGTCGTCGACACCCGGGTGCGTGCGCAGGATCCTCACGGCCTGGTCCTGCGCGGTGCGCCAGCGTGCGGGAGACGCGCGTCGTCGCGTGACGGCACCGTAGACGGGGTCGGCGAACCGGACCTGGCGCGACGGGGCAGCCGACACGGTGACGATGCCGTCCCGCTCGAGCGCGTCGACCACCTCGGACTCGAAGGCGCTCGCCGGGAGCGGCTGCCCCGCGGCGAGCACCTCGAGGACGTCGAGATGCTCGGCCGGCACCGAGGCCAGGTGGAGCGCGACCATGTCGCTCACGCGAGGTCCGGGATCGAGGTCGCCCGTGAGCTCGTGCGCGGCACCGTTCCAGACGAGCACCCCCGAGGCGGTCGAGGCGTCGAGCATCTCGCGCAGCGCGCGTGGGTTGCCGTGCGCATGGGCGACGACGGTGCGCCGGGAGCGTGGTGAGAGCGGCCCTCCGAGGTAGGCCATGGCCAGGTGGGAGATCTCTGACGGGCTGAGCGGGCTCACCGGGGTCGCCCCGAGCAGGTCGACGGTGCGCAGCTCGATGAGCTCGGGGGGCAGCGGCTCGCTGTCCGTCACGCTGAGCATCATGCGGCACCCGCCGTCGCGGACCAGTGCCACGAGCGGACGCAGGAGCTGTGCGTCCAGCCCTCCCGCGTCGTCGACGAGCAGGACCACTCGCTCGCTCGCTCGTGCGCGCAAGGAGTCGAGCACGTAGGTCATGTTCTCGATCGCCTGCGTGCTCGTCGTCCGACCGGACACCCGGTAGACCTTGTACCCGCGCAGGACCATCGCCTCGCCGACACGCTGGAGCAGCCAGGTCTTGCCGGACCCGACCGAGCCGGTGAGCAACGTCGCGCGGTGCCGTGCTCCTGGTTCGAGGGCACCGGCCAGCCGCGTCACGAGGTCGCCCCTCGCGATGAAGCGCCAGCTGGAGTTCGTCACCGCCAGAATGTACCAACTCTTGTGACAACCATCGCGATAATCGCGGTCGCTCACGGGGTGAAGTCGCCCTCCGGCACCCGCACCGGCGTGCCCCTGAGCAGACCGGGCCGCGGGCAACCCGGTCTAGACTCGAGAGAACAGGAGCGTGCACCGACGTCAGCTCCCACAGGTGGAGGATCGGGGCTGCACCATGGAGGACCAGTCCGATGTCCTCGCGAAGCTCGCCGTCCGCATCTCACGGGACGTCTCGATGCCGCTCGCCCTGCGTCTGTGCCACGCCTGCGTGGACATCCTCCAGGCGGACGGCGGGTCGTTGAGCCTGGCCTCGAGCGATGCCGAACGGATGACCGTGTGCTCCACGGACGATGTGGCGGCGCGGCTCGAGGACCTCCAGGAGGTGCTCGGCGAAGGTCCGGGGGCGACCACGTTCAGCTCGGGTCGCCAGGTGACCGCGGTCGTCCCGGCGGCACCGGGCACGGTCGACCGGCGATGGCCGATGTTCGCGAACGCGGTCCGCCAGACCCTCGGTGGGATGACGGTCTACGCCGTCGCGATCCGACCGGGCACCACGACCCTCGGTGTCCTCATGCTCCACCGGTCCGCCGGTGGAGACCTCGCCGCTCCGCCGGACCAGGCGCAGTTCCTCGCCGACGCCCTCGGGGCCGCCCTTCTCCGAGACCCCGGGAGCCATGGCACAGGCACAGGCGCCTGGACCGACCGGGCGCGCATCCACCAGGCGACCGGCATGGTCATCGCTCAGCTCGGCGTGGAGCCGGACGATGCGCTCGCTCTTCTCCGGGCGCACGCGTTCGCCAGCTCGTCGACGCTCGTCGAGGTCGCCACCGACGTGGTCGAGCGCCGGCTGAACTTCACTCACTCACGCAACAGCGATTGGACTGAGGACAGATGAACTCCCCGATGCACACGGAAGTCCTCGCGGCGACGGCCCGGCAGCTGGTCAACGGCACCGACGTCACGGATCTCCTGGCGCGCCTGGTCCGCAGCAGCGCGACCGCGATGGGCGCGGATGCCGTCGGCCTCCTGGTCCGTGTCTCGACGGGTGGGGTCGAGCTCCTGGCGTCCACGTCGCACCGGGTGTCCGAGCTGGAGATCTTCCAGATCCAGCAGGACTCGGGTCCGTGCATCGACACGATCGCGAGCGGCCGTCCGGTCACCGTCGTGGGTGCCGAGGCGGTGCGCGCGCGGTGGCCCGTCGTCGGACTGTCGATCGTCTCGCGCGGCTACTCGGCCGTCCACGCCTTCCCGCTCGTGTGGCGGGGTCGTGTCCTCGGCGGGCTCAACGTCTTCACCGGCTCCGACGACGCCTGGGACGAGCAGCAGCTGGCCGTCGGCCAGACCTTCGCCGACGTCGCGACGCTCGCGGTGGTCCACCTGCCCGAGCTGAGCGAGCACGACCTCGACGGACGGATCCACCGCGCCCTGGAGGGGCGGGTGGTCATCGAGCAGGCGAAGGGTGCCCTCGCTCACGTCTCGGGCATCTCCCCGGAAGAGGCGTACGACCACCTGACACGGCTCGCCGACGAGCGCGGGGCGACGCTGACCGTCGTCGCCCGAGAGGTCATCCGTGCGGCTGCTCGTCAGGCGAGGGACGGGTCCGGGTCGGGCTCAGGGTCGGGCTCCGGTCCGGCATGACCTGAGGCGATGTCGTCCCCGACGACCTCGACGATGATCGACGCGTGGTGGAAACGCACGAGCGCCCGGCGCAGGGCCGGGAGCGCGGCCGCGGGTCCGGTCGACCGGCGGAGGTCGAGGCGGACGGCGAGCACGGAGGGCCGCAGGTGCAGCAGCTCGCTCACGCACTCGTCGATCCGTGCGACGTCGGACTCCTCCACCCGGCCGACGAGCGTGATCTCGGCGTGCCTGGGGGACGGCCACGTCGTCTCGATGGTGAGCTCCTCCGGACCGGCCGCGGAGAGGCCGAGCCGGTGGGCGAGGACAGGGTCGCCCACCCGTGGCGCCGTGTCCGCCTCGGTGCGGGACGGGCCGTGCCGCACGAGGTGCTCGGCGAGCGAGTGCACCTTGACGTTCGCCTCGTTGGAGTGCGCACGGAGCACCTCGAAGGCCTCCTCGGCGGGGAGCGCGTAGATCTCCATGAGGATGCCCTTGGCCTGCTCGATCGTGGCAGCCCGCTCCCGGAAGCTCGTCACCGCGTCGCGCAGGTCCGCCTCGAGCCGCACCTGCTCCCCCACGGTGAGATCGAGCATGAAGCCCTCGATCTGCCGCGGGTCGTCCGGGCCCGCCGGATGGACCGAGCCGACGAGTGCGACGGTCCGGTGCCGTCCGGTCGCGTCGACGATGCGATAGGTCGACCCGAAGACCTCCCCGCTCTCGGCAGCGTCCGCAAGAGTCCGGAGCGTCGGCGCGTGGTTCGGCCCCTCGGCAGCCTCGCGGTGGGTGAGCATGAGCTCCGTCGTCGGGATGACCTCGTGGGGTTCGAAGCCATGCAGGTGGTACATCTCGTCGGACCACCGCCAGTGCTCGGTGTCGAGGTCGACCACAAAACGTCCGACGACCTCCGCCGAGCGCGCCACGTCGGTCACGCGTCGATGAGATCGCACGGAGCTTCACCTCCAGGCTCTGCGAGGTCGGTCGTCGCAGAGCCCGGACGTCGTCCCTCTCGTCGACCATACGTCCGCCGGGCGAGCGAGGCAAACAGTGCACAAGCGCCTATATCGAACCCGCCGTGCCGACCGACCGCAGGAGAACTACTCTGATGCCGATCATCCACCGCTGTCGAGCGGCTGTGCCTCGCGTGCGGCCGTCGCGCGTGACGCTGCCGGGAGAGCCCATGAGCACCATCGACGTTCCAGAGACCGACGACCCGGACCGCACCGACGGCGTCGACGTGGTCCGGCGGGTCAGCGACGCAGTCCGGTCCCTCTCGGACGAGATGGGACTCCAGCCGACGCTCGACCGGACCGTCGAGCAGGCGGTCCACCTCATCGACGGCTGCCACTCCGCGGGGATCTCGCTCATGGTCTCCAAGCAGCGGATCGAGACTGTGGCGCTCACGGACGACCTCGCCCGGGAGGGGGACGACCGTCAGTACGAGCTCGGTGAGGGTCCGTGCCTGACCGCGGTCCGCGACGCCGAGATCGTCTCGGTGCCGAGCCTCGCCGACGATCCGCGCTGGCCTCGGTGGGCGCCCTGGGCGGTGGAGAACCTCGGTGTGCGGAGCATGCTGTGCATCCAGCTGTACACGTCCGCAGACAAGCACGGCGCGCTCAACCTCTACTCGCAGGAGCGTGACGGGTTCCCGCTGGCCGACCACCCGGTCGTGACGATGTTCGCGACCGTCGCTGCCATGGCTCTCGTCAGCGCGCGGAAGACGGACGAGCTCGAGTCGGCACTGCACACGCGCAACATCATCGGTCAGGCCCAGGGCATCATCATGGAGCGCTACGCGGTGGGGTCCGACCAGGCGTTCTCCGTCCTCAGCCGCGTGTCACAGGAGACCAACATGAAGCTCAACCGCGTGGCCGCGCAGGTCGTCGCGCAGCGCGTCATCCCCGGTGTCGCGTGAGCACCATGAGCATCGTCGACAACGCGGTGTACGTGGACGGGCTGCGCGCCGCCGAGCACGGCACGCTGGCGTCGACGTTCGACGCGTTGCGCGCCGAGCGGGGCGTGTCCTCGAGCGCGATGGCGTGGATCGGTCTGTACCGACCGGATCAGGCCGAGGTGCAGGCGGTGGCGGACGAGTTCGACGTCCACGCCTTGGCGGTCGAGGACACGATCAAGGCGCACCAGCGGCCGAAGATCGAGCGCTATGGCGACGTGCTGTTCACGGTGCTGCGAACGGCGCGCTACATCGACGCGGACGAGCGTGTGGAGTTCGGCGAGCTGCACGTGTTCACCGGTCGGGACTTCGTGGTGACGGTACGGCACGCGGAGTCCCCTGACCTCGCCAGGGTGCGACAGCGGATGGAGGGGAACAGGGACCTGCTGCGGCACGGGCCGCACGCGGTGCTGTATGCGATCCTCGACGAGGTGGTGGACGAGTACGCGCCCGTGGTCGCCGGTCTCGAGAACGACATCGACGAGATCGAGGACGAGCTCTTCGGCGGGAGCCCCGACGTGTCTCGGCGGATCTACCAGCTCATCCGCGAGGTGATGGAGTTCCAGCGTGCCACCCATCCGTTGCTGGACATCCTCGATGCGCTCGACGCGGGCGCGGAGAAGTACGGGATGGACGAGGAGCTGTGCCGCAACCTGCGTGACGTCAAGGACCATGTGGTGCGTGTGGTAGACCGCGCGGATGCGTTCCGGGCGGTCCTGCAGAACTCGCTGACCGTGAACGCGACCGTCGTCGGCGAGCGACAGAACGAGGAGATGCGTGCGATGACGGCCGCGAGCCTCCTGCAGAACGAGGAGGTGAAGCGGATCTCGGGCTGGGCGGCCATCCTCTTCGCACCCACGCTCGTGGGGACGATCTACGGCATGAACTTCCAGCACATGCCGGAGCTCGCGTGGCGCTACGGGTATCCGGCGGCGCTCGGGCTCATGGTGCTCGGTTCTGTGGTGCTGTACCGCGTGTTCAAACGCAAGCGCTGGCTGTAGGGGCTGGCGGAGCGAGGCGCTCGCGCCGGGAGGACGACTGAGCTTCGCGGACGACCGAGGGGCCCCCGGACGGGAGGCCCCTCGGTCGTTCGTCCCGGCGCCACGGCCGTGCGCGAGCGTGACGCCACGTGTGCGGGACGCTCGTCTCAGGCGTGCCCGACGCCGTTGCCCGTGGTCCACGGGTCGCTCGCTGGTGTGGCGGGTGCGACGGGTGTGGTGGTCGGGCCGGCCTCGGGCGTTCCGTGGTCCTTCGCTGCGACGTTCTTCACAGCCTCGGTGACCTTGCCCTTGAGCACAGCGCCCTGGTCCTTGGCGACCTCGGTCGCCTTCTCCTGGAGCGTGCTCACCGTCGACTGGACGGAGTCGCTCGACCACAGGTCCTTGGCGTGGCCCTTGATGACCTCGAACTGGCGACGACCTGCGCGAGTCCCCAGCACGTAGCCGATACCGGTGCCGACGATGAATGCAGCCTTGGTCTTCATGGAGTGTCTCCTCCGGGTCGAGGGGGGTGAAGACTTGAGCGTAGGCGGACGGTTCGGTCCCCGCACGGCGAGCCTCCCGGCCGCGCCGCGCGGGGGCGGCTCACGGCCTGCCGAGCGCCCGGTACGTCCACCCGGCGGCGCGCCACGTGACCGGGTCGAGGACGTTGCGTCCGTCGAGGATCCGGCGGTGCGCGACGAGCTCGGCGAACGACTCGGGGTCGAGGTCGCGGTACTGCTGCCACTCGGTGAGCAGCAGGACCACGTCGGCGTCGGCGGCCGCCTCCTCGGCGGTGCGGACGTACTCGATGCCGGGGACACGACGCCGGGCGTTGACGACCGCCTCCGGGTCCGTGGCCACGACACGGGCACCGAGCGAGTGCAGCGTCGCAGCGACGTCGAGCGCCGGTGAGTCCCGGGTGTCGTCGCTGTTGGGCTTGAACGCCAGACCGAGGATCGCCACGCGGGCACCATCGACAGGCTGGTCGCCGAGCACCTCGTCGGTGAGGTCGACCATCCGCTGCCGGCGCCGCATGTTGATGGCATCGATCTCGTGGAGGAAGCTCACCGCCTGGTCGGCGCCGAGCTCCTCGGCCCGCGCCATGAACGCCCGGATGTCCTTGGGCAGGCAGCCACCGCCGAAACCGAGCCCGGCGTTGAGGAACCGGCGACCGATGCGGTTGTCGTGCCCGATCGCGTCAGCGAGCTGGGTGACGTCTCCACCGGCGACCTCGCACAGCTCGGCCATCGCGTTGATGAAGGAGATCTTCGTCGCGAGGAAGGAGTTGGCGGCGACCTTGACCAGCTCCGCCGTCGCGTAGTCGGTGACGATGCGCGGGGTGCTGCCGGAGAGCGGGCCGGCGTACACGGCGTCGAGC
The DNA here is from genome assembly GCF_040012415.1 of Sanguibacter sp. 25GB23B1. Lineage (NCBI taxonomy): Bacteria > Bacillati > Actinomycetota > Actinomycetes > Micrococcales > Sanguibacteraceae > Sanguibacter > Sanguibacter sp. 25GB23B1. The sequence goes on along the minus strand of NZ_JBDYKL010000013.1, from coordinate 47,105 downwards.
GCGGCCACGGTCGACTCCCCCGCCGTCGCGCCGGCGCCACCTGCGACACCGTAGACGAGCCGGTCCGGGTGCAGGGTGTCCTTGACCGCGAAGCCCTCACGGAGGAACTCGGGGTTCCATGCGAGGGCGGCCGCTGGCGCGACCGCGGCGAGCTCGGCGGCGAGCCGCCCGGCGGTGCCGACCGGCACCGTGGACTTGCCGACGACGACGTCCCCGGCCTTGACACGTGCGGCCACCTCGCGGAACGCCGTGTCGACGTACGTGAGATCCGCGGCGAACGAGTCCGCCTGCTGGGGTGTGCCGACACAGACGAAGTGGACGTCCGCGTCGCGGATCGCGTCCATGTCCGTCGTGAAGCGCAGGCGCCCGCTCGCGTGGGTCTCCGTGAGGAGCTCCGGCAGGCCCGGCTCGAAGAACGGAGCCTTGCCCGCGGCGAGCGCGTCGATCTTCTCCTGGTCGACGTCGACGCCGACCACCTCATGACCAAGCTGGGCCATGCACGCGGCGTGCACCGCACCGAGGTATCCGCAACCGACAACTGAGATCTTCATAGAGCGCCCCTGCTTCTGTGTTCGAGTCCTGCGTTCGAGTTCTGTGGTCGTGATGTCGTGCGTGGGTGCGTGCCGTCGGCGCGCACCGACGAGGTCGGGCCGGCTCCTCAGCCGGGCGCGGGTACGGGTCGCGCGCCCCAGAGGTCCCAGGGGAACGCCCGCAGCAGCGGGCCCGGGTCCCACGACATCTCGGCGGGCTCTGTCGCGGCCGCCAGCGCCGTGCCGAGGTCGTCGAACGCGGGGATGTCGGTGCGCCCCGTGCCGGAGACGTAGTCGTCGTACTTGAAGGACGGCTCGGCGCGGGAGCGGACGAGGGCGACGGGGATGCCGAGGGCTTCGGAGATGATGAGCCCGTGGAGCGAGGAGGAGACGACGCGTTCGCTGCGGGCGAGGCGCTCGATGATCGTGTCGAGCGAGCCGCGGGGGTCGACGAAGGCGGGGTGGTCCTGCCAGTCGGCGACCTCGTTGAGGTTGGGGATGACGGCGAGGGTGTGGCGCTTGTCTGCTGCCCAGGTGGTGACGCGGGGGTCGAGGTGGGGCAGGAGGAGTGCTGGGTCGCCGTAGACGTCCGGGACGTCGATGCCGCGCTCGGTGAGGAACCTCTGGGTGTGGAGGCCGCGGACTGCGCGGACGTCGAGGGTGGTGAAGCGGTAGACGTCGGGGTGGATCTTGCCGTTGACGCCGGTGCCCCAGACGGTGTCGCCGGTGCGGGCGAAGTGCATGACGGAGCCGATGGTCAGGAGGTGGCCCGTGCGTGGTCGGCGGCCCGGGGGCAGCCTGCGTGGGACAGGGTAGGGCGTGAGGCCGTCGTGGGTGCGGACGACCTTCTCGACGACGTAGGGGCCGAGGAGGTCGCCGAAGTTGTCCTTGCGGGGGCCGGTCGCGGTGAGGCGGCCGAGGCTCCCGGTGGTGCGGGTCTCGCGGGGGTTCCAGTGCACGAGCTTGACGGTGGTCACCGGCGCAGTCCTTTCCGGAGCGTGGAGATGACGCTGCGCACGTCGCGGCGCACAGCGGGGACGGTGGCGATGGCGGCTGCGACGACGAGTGCACAGACGCCGAGGAGGGCGAGCAGCTCGAGGGCGGTGCCGAGGTGGCCGTCGAGGAGTCCGGCGGTGCCGCGTGCGGCGAGGACCATGACGGCGAAGACGGTCAGGGGGCGCAGGGCGCACAGGACGAGCGCCTTGGTGGCGATGCCGGCGCGTGGGACGGCCCAGACGGACAGGACGAGCCAGTTGACGGCGAGCCCGGTGGCGACGGCCGCGGCGACGCCGACGACTCCCCAGCGGAGGCCGAGGACGATGAGGCCGATCATGAAGAGGCGGGTCGCGACGGAGAACTTCAGCTGGAGCGCGGTCTTGTTCTTCGCGAGGAAGATCCAGTAGTAGACGTAGCCCATCGTCTGGAAGATGCCGCCGACGGCGAGGATGGAGAAGAGCAGGGGCGTGAGTCCCCACCCGGGGCCGAGGACGAGGTCGAGGAGCGGGTAGGCGACGGCGACGGCGACGGCGAACGCGCCGCCGAGGCCGTAGGTGAGGATCATCTGGGCGCGGACGATGTAGGACTCGAACTGGCGGTCGTCGGTCACCCGGGACAGGACGGGCAGGGCGACGCGGGTCATGGGTGCGGCGATCTGCTGGAGCGGGAGGCGGAAGAGCTGGTAGGCCCGGTCGTAGAGGCCGACGTCGTAGGCGCCGTAGCTGCGGCCGAGGAGGACCGAGTCGATGTTGGCGCTGATGTAGTTGACGACCTGGACGCCCATGGTGTTGCTGCCGAAAGCGACGAAGCGGCGGATGCTGGTGCGGCGTCGGGGCAGGCCGGGGCGCCAGGTAGAGGCGATGGCGAGCCAGAGGAGTGCGGCGGCGGCGGCGGTGAGCTGTTGGACGACGAGGCTCCAGACGCCGATCCCGAGGAGGGCGCCGGTGACGGCGGCGGCGAGCGCGAGACCTTGGGAGCCGATGTCGACCCAGGCGAGGAGCTTGAAGCGGAAGTCGCGAGAGGCGTTGGCGGAGAACTGGGCCTTGGCTGCCTGGAGGACGAAGACGAGCGACAGGAGCCGGACGACGTCTGCGAGCTCGGGTGTGTCGTAGAACGCGGCGACGAGGTCGGCGGCGAGGAAGACGACGGTGCCGCAGACGAGCCCGATGAGGACGTTGGTCCAGAAGATGTTGGTGCGTTCGGCGGCGTCGACCTCGTCAGCCTGGATGGAGGCGAGGGAGAGTCCGAAGTCGCCGAGGAGCAGGGCGATGCCGACGACGGCCATGACCATGGCGTAGAGGCCGAAGTCGTCGGGGGTCAGCAGGCGCGACAGGATGACGATGCCGAGCGTCTGGATCATGAACTTGAGCCACTGTCCGCCGACGGTGGCGACGGCGCCGCGGACGGCGGTCTTGGAGAGGGTCATGGGCGGGCTCCTCTGCGGACGGGGCGGGGAGCGTGTGTCGCGGTCGATGCGGCAGCCGGCGTGGGTCCGGTGGCGGGGCGTGCTCGTTGGACCTGTGCGAGGAGGATCCCGCCGACGAGGAAGAGCGCTTCGGCGACGGGCTGCTGGACGACGGCCCACCCGGTGATGCCGACGACGGTGACACCGAGGAGCAGGACGAGGATGCCGCGTGCGGCGTCTCCCGCGTGGCCGGTGACGCGCAGGTGCCGCAGGGCGACGCCGAGCGCGTAGGCGAGCGGGAGGAAGAAGAGGGCGGCACCGACGATGCCGAGCTCGGCCGCGGTGAGGAGGAAGGTGTTGTGCACGGGGTATCCGGTGAGGGCGACGATGGGCTCGTGCCCCCCGACCGCGGTCACGTAGTTGTTCGGTCCGGTCCCGGTCCACGGGTGGGCGGCGATCTGCCGGTACCCGGCCGCGAGCAGCTCGGGGCGGTCTCCGCCCTCGCTGTCGACGGCGAACCGGGTGAGGAGGTTGTCGAGGACGGGGACGAACACGGCGGCTGTCGCGAGCGGCAGGAGGATCTTCTTGCCGAGGTTGCGCGCGGCCGGGAGCAGCAGGGCCCACGCGAGGATGACGACGACCATGGCGAGGATGTTGGCCCGGCTGAGCGTCGGTGCGGTCATGGCGAACAGGACGACGACCGCGGCGTAGCTCATGACGCGGGTACGGCCGACCGCCGAGCGGCTCAGGGGCAGCAGGAGACCGAGGAAGATCACGCCGAGCTTCCCGAGGGTGGCGGGGTGTGCGAAGAGGCCGCTCGCACGCTCCACCTCACCGGCCCCGGACGCCAGCTGGGATGCCACGCTCAGGCCGAGGACGCAGGCCACGAGCAGGAGGACGAGCGCGACGAAGCGGCCTGAGGGACCGTCGGGGTCGAGGCGTGCACCGAGGTGCAGTCCGACGGCCCAGGCGCACGCGCACGCGAGCACGTGGAGGAGGCCGGAGGTCACGTTCGGCGAGGTGGGCCACAGGACGAGCGCGCCGAAGCCGCAGAAGACGACGACGGGCAGGGCGTAGCGCGCCGCCCGGGGCAGCTTGCGCTCGACGAGCAGGACGAGCGCGAAGCCGAGGAGGAGGACGTTGTAGGTGGTCAGTGCGGGGACCGCGCTGCTCACGCCGACCGTCCAGCCGAGCGGGACGTCGCCGAAGCCGAGGAGCCGCACGGGCAGGAAGGTCAGGGCGGCGAAGAGTGCCGCGACGGCGAACCGGAAGCGGCCCATCGTGAGCACGACGCACATGACGGCGACGGCCCCGACGACGAGGAGGACGATCTTAGGATCCATGACCGGCCTTCCTCGGCGGACGCGTGGCCCCGACGGGCTCGACGGCCGGGAGACCGTCTCCGGGCGTGGGTGGCGTGACGGGCGTGCGCTCGTCGACGAGCTGGGCGTACCAACGCGTCATGGACCGCCCGAGCCTCGTCCAGTCGAGCGCCGAGAGGTCGGCGTGCTCCTCGGGCTGCTGGCGCGCCCACGCTGCGGTCTCCTCGAGGACCGACGCGGTGAGCGGTGCGTCGTAGATGACGACCCACCGCGGGCCGACCATGGCCTGGAGCTCGACGAACGTCTCGGTCCGCGGGACGAGGACGGGACGGTCGAGCGAGAGCGCGAGCAGCGCGCTGCCCGAGTTCGTGACCTTCTCGTACGGCAGCACCACGACGTCGGCGGCACTGACCATGGTGGAGATCTCCGTGTCCTCGAGGTAGCGCAGCACGAGCTGCATGCGCTCGTCCCTGCGGGCGCGCTCCTCGAGGTACGGGGCGCTGTCGTCCTTCACGGCGCCGGCGACGAGCAGGTGGGCTGCGGGTGACTGCACGCCGGTGAAGGCGTCGAGCAGCTGTCCGACGCCCTTGTACCGGCGGATCTGGCCGACGAAGGCGAACAGGACTCCGGTACCGGGCAGGTCGAGGCGCTCGCGTGCCGTGGCGCGCGGTGCGGGTGTGACGACGGCGCGGTAGTGACCGTGCGGGAGGACGACGAAGGGTCGGCGGGCCAGGTGCGGGAGGCGCTCGTAGGCTTCCGCCCGGGAGGCCTCGGACATGAAGTGCACGCCGGAGACGACCTTCTGCAGGTAGGCGAAGAAGCGCGCTTCGACCTGGGCGTTGCGGCCTTCGTGGTTCGCGAAGTTGTGGACGGTCCACACGACGCGGGTGCCGCGGGCGCGCGCGAGGACGAGCAGGAGGCGCAGCACGAGGGAACGGACGCGCGCGCGGACCGGGCCCTTGCGGGAGAACTGCGCGTCGGGCCAGTGCCAGTGCCACACATCGGCGCGTCGGAAGGGTGACCGCTTGAGGTTGAACTCTCGCACCACCCAGCCCTGACGTTCGAGGCCTTCGGTGAGGAGGGCCTGGTAGGGGTTCTTCGCGCGGTTCTGGCGTGCGGGCCAGGACTCGACGACCCGGGGCGCGGTCATGCGTGCGCCCTGGCGGTCGCGGGCAGCGGTGCTGCGCGCAGGAAGTCGGTGAGGCTGCTCGGGTGCTCGCGACCGGTGAACGCTGCGAGTGCGCGTGCGTGCTCAGTGGCGCGGTGGTCGGCGTCGGCGACGTGGGCGACCGCGTCGCGCCACTCGTCGGCGGACGCGGCAGGATGGACCGGGCCGAGTGCTGCGAGGTCGACGAACACGGGCAGGTCGGAGGACAGGACGGGGCGTCCGTGCGCCCACGCCTCCCACACGACGATCGGGTTGAGCTCGAAGCGGCTCGGCATGAGGACGGCGTCGCACCAGTCGAGCTGGTCGTCGAGGCCGTCGACGCGGCCGAGGTACTCGACCTCGTGCCGGTCGGTCACCTGGGCGAGGTCGGCGAGCAGGGCGTCGCGCAGCGGTCCGTCGCCTGCGACGCGGAGCGTGACAGGGACGTCGACGGCGTCGAGGATCTCGACGATCCGGTCGAGGCCCTTCTGCTCGGTGAGACGTCCTGCGAGCAGGAGCCGGACGCGGCCGTCCGTGAGGGTGTCCCGCGGCGGTGCTGCGTCGCCGGACGTGGCGATGAGGTTGGCCTCCGCGCGGACGGCGTCTGCGGCGGCGAAGCCGCGGTCACGGATCTCGACGACCGCGCGGTCCGACGGCGCGGTGACGAGCTCGCAGCGCCGGGTGTAGCGGCGGACGAGGACGTTCTCGAGCGCGCCGAGGCGGTCGGCGTCGTCGGTGGACGGAAGCTGGTGGAAGCTGGCAGCCAGGCGGGCACGGCGCGGGATCGCCCCGAGGGCGAGACCGAGCACGAGGTGGCTGCCTCGCATGAGCGAGTAGATGCGGCTCCGTCCGCGCACCACCGGGCGCACCCGGCGGGCAGCCTCGAGCACCCCGAGCGGGGTGCGGGGGGCGTCGAGCATGACGAAGCGGTAGCTGAGCTCGGCGACGGCCTCGAAGTCGCGGCAGCCGGCGAAGAGCGCCACGACGTCGACCGTGCCGGGGCCGGCGTCGGCGAGGACGGACGCGAGCGCGTACTGCGCTCCCCCGCCCTCGAGCCATGGCACGACGACGAGCGGGCGGTCGGCGTCGCCTGCGGCAGCCGGCGCTCGGGACGCGGCGAGACGACGCTCGACGCGGTCGAGGACCTTGAGGCCGATCCCGACGGCGGCGTGGCGCGCCGCGGCAGGGTACCGGCGGTGGGCGGTGCTCGTCCGCGCCCGCATCATCGCCGCACCGCCGGTGATGGCGCGCGGTGTCATCGATGTGATCTCGATGCCGTCGGCGTCGGCGTAGTGGCGGCGGATCGCCTCCTTGCACTCCAGCGCGGTCTGGGCGGAGCGGGATGCCTTGCCGACGAAGATGCTGTACTCGCACGCCGGCGCGTCGTGCTGGAGGATCCCTCCGGCGCGGGAGAGCCGGATGACGGTCTCGAAGTCCTCGGCGTACCGGGGACGCAGCGCGGGCGGCTCGGCGACCTGGGACGCCAGGAGCGCGCTGCGGCGCACCACCTGGGCGGCCGGGGGCCACGGGCCGACGCCGCGCTGGAGCAGGTCGGCGGTGGTCACCGGTCGGTCCGGTGCGCCGTAGGACGGTCGCAGGTCCCGGCGACCGTCCGGGTAGAGCGCGACGACGCGACCGGCGACCGCCGCGAGCGACGGGTCTGCGGTGATGATCTCCACGGACCGGCGCACTCCGGGCGCGACGAGGGTGTCGTCCGCATCGAGGTAGACGAGGAGATCGGTGTCGCACGCGTCGAGGCCACGCAGGCGGGCGGCTGCCGCACCGGCGTTGTCCTGACGGATGACGTGCGCACCGCACCGGGCCGCGACGGCACCGGTGTCGTCGGTGCTCCCGTCGTCGACGACGATGACGCGGTCTGCTACCCCGGCGGTCGAGGCGATCGCGCGCTCGATGGTGCTCGCGGCCTCGTAGGCCGCGATGATGACGGTCACGGCACCCGTGGTGGTCGTGCCGTCCGTCGCGTGGTCGGTCCGGGCGCTCACGAGGTCACCGCCGCTGTCGCGGGGACGAGCGCTGCGACGGCGCTCGAGACGTCGGCGGCACGCGTCGCGTACTGGGAGGTCGCACCCGCGAGCAGCGCGTCGTACCGCCGACGTTCCTGCGCGTCCTCGAGGAGCGCGGTCACCTGGCGCTGCACGAGGGCAGGGTCGAAGTGACGGACGTTGTGGACGAACTCAGCGAGCCCGAGGTCGGCGAAGGCCGCGAAGCCCTTGCGCTCGTAGGACAGGTGGACGACGTAGTGCCCGGCCTTGAGGGCCATGAGCGCGGCGTGCATGCGGACCGCGACGATGACACGCACTCCCCCGGTGCCACCGACCATGAGGTCGTCGAAGCCCAGGGTGGTCTGCGGGTTCATCGACGCCATCGCGGGTCGGTCGTCGTTCTTGCCCGCGGTGCTCTGCACGTACCCGTCGAAGGTCCCCATCCGGCGGGCGAGGTCCGCGAGCGGGGCGGGGATGCCGCCGTCGACGTGGCGCACCGAGAGGATCGGGGCGGCGTCCGGCGTCAGTCGCGTGGCGTCACGACCGTCGCTCGTGATCTCCCCGAGCGCGAGGTCGGACGTGCGCACGACGTTGGGCAGCGCGAGCTCGGCGACCGTCCGGTCGTCCCGCGCGAAGACGAGGTCGACCGAGCGCAGCAGCCGGCGCAGGAAGGGGCGCGACCCGAGCCGCAGCGGGCCGATCGACTGCGGCAGGTACACCGTCGGCGTCGTCGTCCGTGCTGCGGCGAACAGCTGCGGGCCGTGGATGAGACCTGCCTTGAGGGACTCGACCACGTGGCCGAACCGCAGATAGCCACCACCCACGCCGACGACGAGGTCGAACTCGTGGAGCCGGCGCAGCGCCCGCACGTAGGAGCGGCGGTAGCCCGTCCGGCGCAGGCCCGAGTCGAGGACCCGCACACCCATGTCCTGGAAGCTGTCGGGGTGGTTCGCGGCGACGGTGATCTCGACGTCCTCACCCAGTGCCTCGCGAACGATGTCGAGCGCGAGCTCGACGAGGAGCCCGTCCCCGCGGTTGGCGGCGCTGTAGCCGTGGAGGATGAGCGCACGGCGACGGTTCGAGCCCGCTCCTGCGCGCTGCGTCGCACCTGCTGCGCGGTCGTAGGTCCGGGCCAGGCTCTGGCGATGCTGTTCGGCGTTCATGCTCTCCTCGAGCTCGCACGTCCGTGCGAGGATCTCTGCTCGTGCGTCGGGCTCGTCGAGTGCCCGGCGGATGATGTGGACTGCTCGGGTCGCGTCGTCGAACGACACGAGCCGGGTGTGCGCGGTCGCCGCGATGGCTCGCACGACGGTGGGGACGCGCAGGGTCGCCGCGTCGAGGATGCTCAGTGGGAAGCCCTCGTACGCGGCCGTGTGGACGTACAGGGACGCGGAGCCGAGGAGGTCGACGAGGTCGTCGTCTCCCACCCATCCCGTGACCTCGACGCCGGCGGCCTCGAGCGCGAGCCGCTGGTCGGCGTCGCCGTCCCCGATCCACCGGAAGGTGACGCTCGGGTCGACGGCGCGCGTCCGGCGTGCGATCTCGGCGAAGAGCCCTGGGTCCTTCTGCGGTGAGATGCGCCCGACCATCACGACGCTGCGCGCCGCCGCGCAGGACGCGTCGGGTGAGCCCGGTGCCCGGGTCACGGTCGCGGCGTTCGGGACGTGCTCGACGTCGACGGCGCCGGTCGAGCGCGCCAGCGCCGCCTCGTGAGGCGTGAGCGACACGGTCACGGTCGAGCGCGGCGCGAGCGCCGACTCGACGAGGCGGTAGGCGCCGCGCAGTGCGGCAGGTCGTGACAGGTCCTCGAAGACGTAGCAGTGCGGCTGGTAGACGATCGGGACGTCCGACGGCAGGGCACGTGCGTAGATGCCGGCCCACGAGGAGTGGGCGAAGACGATGTCCGGCGCCGCCGCCTGCACCTCGCGGCGGACCGCGAGGATGCGGGCAGGCAACGACCCCGGCAGCGTCCGGACCTCGGCGAACCCCGCTGGTGCCTCGGCCGCGGTGAGCGGAGAGCACAGGACATGGGTGTGCTCGGGTGCCGCCCGTGCGGCCATGACGACCGCCCGCAGGACGCCGCCACCGGTGCACTCGGTCACGTGGAGGATCTTCATCAGTACGCACCGTCCGAACCGACGACTGCTCGGGCCGTGCGCAGGAGGATCATCACGTCGCCGATGAGCGTCCAGTTCTCGACGTAGTACACGTCCATCCGGATGCCCTCGTCGGCGCTGAGCTCGGACCGTCCGGACGTCTGCCACAGGCCCGTGAGCCCCGGCTTGACGAGCAGGCGACGGTGCGCCTTGCGGTCGTAGAGCGCGACCTCGCGGTCGATCTGCGGGCGCGGACCCACGAGGCTCATCTCGCCACGCAGGACGTTGAGCAGCTGCGGGAGCTCGTCGAGCGAGTACTTGCGCAGCACCCGGCCGACCTTCGTCACGCGAGGATCGTTCTTGGGCTTGTAGAACAAGCCCACCTCCTCGATGCCCTCGGCAGCGAGCACCTCGTCGAGACGCAGGTGCGCATCCGCGACCATCGAACGGAACTTGAGCATCCCGAAGGTCTTTCCGCGGACACCGATGCGTTCCTGACGATAAAACACTGACCCTGGGCTAGTGAATCTCACGAGGAGCGCGATGCCGAGCAGAACCGGTGAGAGCACCAATGTGATCAGCAGCGCACCGACGAAATCGAATACTGTCTTCATCACATACTTGAAGCCAGTGAAATACGGTTCGTCGACATAGACGAGAGGAAGACCGTTCACCGGGCGCGTGATAACACGAGGGCCCGCGACGTCCCGCAGCGCGACCGTCAGAGCAAGGTCGATACCCGTCCCTTCGAGGTCCCAGCCCAGCGTGCGGACCGTCTCGGAGGTCATCGAGTCGGACCCCACGACCGTCACCGCGTCGACGCCCAGCTGCTGCGCGATCGCCGCCGCGTCCGCCATCGAGCCGAGGACGGGGACGCCCGCGACAGTGTCCGGACCGGCCTCGGACTCGGGGACGCACAGCCCGACGACACCGAAACCGGCGTCCGTCTTGTCCTGAAGATCCCGCGCGAACATCTCCGCCTTCGCGCGGTGCCCGACGACGAGGACCTTGAACCGGGCACCGCCCTGAGCTCGCCGGCGCCGCAGCCAGTGCCGCCAGAAGAGGCGTCCGACGAGGATGAGGCACAGCCCGAGCGGCAGGGCGATGGCCAGATAACCGCGGCCGATGTCCATCCGGAGGAGGTACGCGATGACCGCCACCGCGGCGAACAGCCGCCACGTCCAGGACACTACTCGTTGATATTCCGCGGGCCCGGTGCCCACGACGCGACGGTCTTGGGTGCGTCCCACGACCAGCGCGGCGATCCACGCCCACATGAGCACGACCGAGACCACGAGGTAGCTGGGTGCGAAGTCGCCCCCTACCCGGGCGGAGCCGTCCGCGTCGAAGCGGACGACGTACGCGGTGAAGACGGCGACGTAGATCGCCGCCGCGTCGGTGACGAGCACGCGCGTGGCGTACTGCACCCACCATCGAGGACCGACGACGTCGGCTGACGTCGTGGAGTGCTTTCGTCCATCTTCCCCGGCACCTTCGTGCCCGGGACGGAGGTCAGCCGGTACGTGCGTACCAGACTTCCTCCGATGCATGACTGATGACATCGATACCCCCTGCAAGCGCCGATGCATGGTGCGCTTTATCTACTCGCCGTCGTTCTACGCGAGTCCGAACTGTCTGATGAGTACGAAATACTCCGAGTCGTCACCCTGGTGTCGGTGTGTCCCCTTCCTGAGGTACTTTGGACAACGCTAACGGTGCCACACATGAGAGCATGGTGGGAAGTCAGCTTGCGCTACATCACAGTCAATGCAGGGGGAATATCGTGGAACTTCAGGACTATCTCGCGGTGCTCCGCAAGCGGTGGATAACAATTGCGCTGGTCACGGCGATAGGAATCGCCGTCGGGGTCGCCGCGACGGCATTGACCACACCCACCTACAAGGCTCGGTCACAGGTCTTCGTGTCCGTCCGGACCGGTGAGACGTCGTCCGACCTGCTGCAGGGCAGCAGCTTCACGCAGAAGCAGGTCAAGTCCTACACGGCCCTCGTGACGAGCCCACGCGTCCTCCAGCCGGTCATCGACGAGCTCGACCTCGCGACCTCTCCCGAGACCCTCGCGAGCACGGTCTCTGCCGACTCGCCGCTCGACACCGTGCTCATCAACATCACGGCCACGAACGACGACCCGGAGCTCGCCAGCGCCATCGCGAACTCCACCGCCGCGAGCCTCGCCACCGAGGTCAGCGCCCTCGAGAGCCGCGCCGACGGGGTCTCCCCCGTCCAGATCAGCTCCGTGCGCACCGCGAGCGTCCCGGGCTACCCGGCCTCGCCGGACACCCGCCTCAACCTCGCGCTGGGACTCGCCCTGGGACTCGCTGTCGGCATCGGCATCGCCGTCCTGCGCCACCTGCTCGACACCCGGATCCGCGACGAGTCGGACGTGAGACAGGTCACAGACAGCTCGGTCATCGCGTCCATCGCGTTCGACCCCGACGCCCCGGCCCACCCCCTCATCGTGCAGACCCACCCGCACAGCCAGCGGGCCGAGGCCTTCCGCCGGCTGCGGACCAACCTGCAGTTCCTCGACGTGGACGGGCGACCAGGGACGATCGTCGTGACGTCCTCGCTGCCCGGCGAAGGGAAGTCCACGACGGCGATCAACCTCGCCATGACGCTCGCGGACGCGGGGTCGAAGGTCGTGCTCGTCGACGCCGACCTCCGCCGCCCCTCCGTCGCCCAGTACATGGGCATCGAGGGCAACGTCGGACTCACGACCGTGCTCATCGGCCGCGCCACCACCCAGGACGTCGTCCAGCCCTGGGGCAACGGCAACCTGCACGTCCTGCCCTCGGGCCAGGTACCGCCGAACCCGAGCGAGCTGCTCGGCTCCACCTCGATGTCCACGCTGCTCGACGCCCTCGCGGCCGAGTACGACGTGGTCCTCATCGACACCCCGCCGCTGCTTCCCGTCACGGACGCGGCGATCCTCTCCCGGCTCGCCGGCGGGGCGCTGGTCGTCGTCGGGGCCGACACCCTGGACCGCCACCAGCTCACCGAGTCGATGGCCTCGCTCGACAACGTCGGTGCCCGTGTCCTCGGCATCGTGCTCAACCGCTCCAGCCGCAGCCCGAGCGACGCGTATGCCTACTACGACTACGCGCCCCGGGGGCACGATGGTGCAGCTGTGACGAAGGGCACCCGGACAGGGAAGGTCGGGCGTGGCCGGACACGCCGAGCCGCAGAGGCGGGCGACGTCCCGCGCCGCATGCCCGACGCCGACCACGAGTCGTCCTTCGGCTCCGTGCTCAGCGCCGCCGACGGAGGGCGCCCCGAGCAGGCTGCCGCGCAGCAGGCACCGGTGAACGACCGAGCCTGACCACCGTGCGCTCGCGCGGCCGGTCGTGCGCTCGCCTGCTACCCCTGGGAGAGGTCGGGGACGACCGGCAGACCGGCCCCGAGCAGGGTCGGCACGAGGCGTGCCGTCTGTGCGGCGCCCGCCGTCGCCTCGGCAACCCTCTGCACCTTCGCCTCGAGCTCGTCCACCGGGGCCGCGACCGCCGCGACGAGCTCGTCGCGGTCGATGGCGGCCAGGCGCTGCGCAGCCGCCTGGACGGCGACGTCCGCCGTGAGCACAGCGTCCGCCGCGGTCTGCAGCGCGGCGACGTCGAGCGGCACGTCGCCGCGGGCGATCGCTGCGGGGTCGACGAGTCCCGTCGCCTCGATGACGCCGGGCAGCACGTCGCCCGACAGATCGAGCACGACCTCGCTCACCTCCTGGACGGCTCGGACGTTGGGGCCGGCCCACGGGAGGGCCCCGGCGAGCGACCAGTGCGGGCCGTGCGACGCATCGTGAGCGGTGGACGCATGGCCCTGCAAGGTCGCGAGCGTGGCCCGAGCGGACTCCGCGTCGCCGGCCAGGACCTCGTCCTGGAGCACCTCGACGAGGTCTGCAGCCGTCGTCAGCTCGTCGCGCACCGTCACGGCGTCGACGGCCAACCAGGCGGCCGCTGCGAGGAGCACCACGACGACGACGCCGACGACCACCGCCACCGCGCGCCGGACCGGGTGCCGTCGCCGACCCCGTCTCCGGGTCGAGACCTGGTCCTCGTGTGCCAGCTCCTGTGCCACCGTGCCCCCTGCGCGTATCGGCCGAACTCTCTCAGAACGACTCGATCCTATCGGCGGCCGGAGCCCGGTCGGTCGAGGCAGACTGGCTGCGACGCCACCCGAGACCAGGAGACCAGCCATGAGCAGTCCCTTCACCGTCCTCACCGTGTGCACCGGCAACGTGTGCCGCTCCCCCGCGGCCGAGCGCCTGCTCGCCGCACGACTGGGGCCCGCGTCGGGGGTCGTCGTGTCGAGCGCGGGGACGGGGGCGCTCGTCGGCGCGAGCATCCCGACTCCCATGGCGATGCTCGTCACGGCCGCCGGCGCGTCCCCGGACGCCTTCGCCGCCCGCCAGCTCACCGAGCAGATCCTGCGCGAGAGCGACCTCGTCCTCACCCTGACCCGAGGCCACCGCGCCCGCGTCGTCGACCTGTGGCCCGGCGCCGTCCGGCGCACCTTCACGCTCCGTGAGCTCGCCCGCCTCGCCGAGGCCGTCGGCCCGCACGCGCTGCGAGCCGGGACCGTCGCCGAGCGGTTCGCCGCGCTCGTCCCGCTCGCCACGGCGACCAGGGCGACGCTGGCGACCGTCCCGCCGGACGAGGACGACGTCATCGACCCGTACCGTCGCAGCGACGCCGTCTACGCCGCGTCCTTCGGGCAGCTGCGCCCCGCCGTGGAGACCCTCGCCGCCGTGCTCCACGGGCACCCCGGTCCACGTCCCCCGGCCGCGAGCGCGGGGTGAGCCGTCGGGCTTCCCCGCCGGGCGGTGGGTGAGGTCCGCTCGTACGCTCGGTCCATGACGTCACCGGATGCCGAGAAGACTCCTCCTGCCCAGCTCGCGCCCCTCGTCCTGGTCACGGGTGCGACCGGGTACGTCGGAGGTCGCCTTGTTCCGCGCCTGCTGGCTGCCGGGTTCCGTGTGCGGGTGCTCGTGCGGACGCCGGGCAAGCTCGAGGCGGTGCCGTGGCGGGACGAGGTGGAGGTCGTCGAGGGTGATCTGACGTCGCTCGAGGAGACGACGGCGGCGTGCGCGGGGGTGCACACGTTCTACTACCTCGTGCACTCGATGGGCTCGGGCAGCGACTTCGAGGAGACGGAGCAGCGGACGGCCCGCCTCGTCGCGCGGGCGACCGCCGACGCGGGGGTCGAGCGCGTCGTGTACATCGGCGGTCTGCACCCCGAGGGTGTCGAGCTGTCGACCCACATGCGGTCGCGGACGGCGGTGGGGCAGGTGCTGCTCGACGGGCCGGTCCCGGCGGTGGTGTACCAGGCGGGTGTTGTCATCGGGTCGGGTTCGGCGTCGTTCGAGATGATCCGTCACCTCACGGAGAACCTTCCGCTCATGCCGGCGCCGAGCTGGGTGACGAACCGGATCGAGCCGATCGCGATCCGGGACGTGCTGCACTACCTCGTGCACGCGCCGCAGGTCCCGGCGGAGGTGAACCGGACGTTCGACCTGGGCTCGCGCGAGGTGCTCACGTACGCGGCGCTCATGTACGGGTACGCGCGCGAGGCGCGCCTGCCGTGGCGCAGGATCTATGCGCTCCCGGTGCCGGCTCCGCGCCTGGCGGGGTGGTGGGTGGCTCTCGTCACGCCGATCCCGCACTCGATGGCGGTCCCCCTCGTGCAGTCGCTGCAGCACGACGCCGTGACGGACGAGCAGGACATCGACGAGTTCGTGCCGCAGCCGCCCGAGGGGTTGACCGACTACCGGTCGGCGGTGCGGCTGGCGCTGGGGAAGATGGAGGACGGTGAGGTGGAGACGTCGTGGTCGAGCGCGTCGTCGGGCAAGCCGTACGAGCCGCTGCCGAGCGACCCGGAGTGGGCGGGGCGCACCGTGTACGTGGACGACCGGTCGCGGTCGACGGACGTCGCGCCGGAGCAGGTGTGGGAGGTCATCGAGGGGATCGGTGGGGAGAACGGCTGGTACTCCCTCCCGGCGGCGTGGGTGATCCGCGGGGTCGCGGACAAGCTGCTCGGAGGTGCGGGGCACAACCGGGGGCGGCGCAACCCGAACCGGCTGGTCGTGGGTGACGCGGTGGACTGGTGGCGGGTCGAGAAGATCGAGCGTGGCCGGCTGCTGCGCCTGCGCGCGGAGATGCGGGTTCCTGGGGGTGCGTGGTTGGAGCTGGCGGCCGATCCCGCCGAGGACGGTGGCACGGTGTACCACCAGCGGGCGGTCTACATGCCCCGGGGTCTTGCGGGCAAGGCCTACTGGTGGGCGATCTTCCCGTTCCACGGGCTGATCTTCCCGTCGATGGCGAAGAACATCATCGCGCGGGCGTCGCACGTCTCCGCCGGTGACCGGGCCACCGCGAGCGCGCGGTGAGCCTCGAGTTCGACGGGTCGGGCCTGCTCTTCCTGGCTGTCGGGATCGCGACGCTCGCTGCTGCGCTGCTGCCGAAGGTCCTGGGGCGGGTGCCGGTCTCGATGCCGATGATCTTCCTCGCGGCGGGGATGGTCGGTTTTGCACTGCTGCCTCGGCTCCCGGACCCGGATCCGCTCTCGCACGACAGCGTCGCGCTGCACCTGACCGAGGTGTGCGTGATCATCTCGCTCATGGGCGCCGGTCTCGCTCTCAACCGGCCGGTGGGTTGGCGGCGGTGGTCGTCGACGTGGCGTCTGCTGGGCATCACCATGCCGTTGTCGATGCTTGCTGTGGGGCTCCTCGGGTGGGGTGTGCTGGGTGTCGGGGCGGCGAGCGCGGTGCTCCTCGCTGCGGCTCTGGCTCCGACGGACCCTGTGCTCGCGACCGAGGTCCAGGTCAGCGAGCCGTTGACCGAGCCGGACGCGGCGGACGACGAGGCGCGGTTCGCGCTGACGTCGGAGGCGGGCCTCAACGACGGTCTGGCCTTCCCGTTCACGTATGCGGCGATCGGCATCGCCGTCGCGGGTGTCGCACCGGGTGGGTGGTTGGCGCACTGGGTGCTCGTCGACCTGCTGTGGCGGCTCGGTGTCGGGGTGCTCGGTGGGCTCGCCATGGGGTGGTTGCTCGGGAAGCTGTTCTTCTCGGCGGTCTCCGAGCGGCTGCGGCTGACGGACTCCGCTGAGGGTTTCGTGGCCATCGCGGCGACGTTCCTGGCCTACGGGGCGACGGAGCTTGCCGAGGGGTACGGGTTCATCGCGGTGTTCGTGTGCGCGTGCAGCATCCGGGCGTCGGAGCGGGCGCACGGCTATCACGGTGTGCTGCACAAGTTCGTCGAGCAGATCGAGCGACTGCTCACCGTCGTCGTGCTGGTGCTGCTCGGTGGTGCGGTGTCGCGGGGCCTTCTCTCGGACGTCGGGTGGCGGGAGGTCGTGATCGCTCTCGCTGTGCTGTTCGTGGTGCGGCCGCTGGCCGGGTGGATCGGTCTGACGCCGGGGAAGACGGGGGCGCGGGAGCGCGGCGTGATCGCCTTCTTCGGTGTCCGGGGGGTGGGCTCGCTGTACTACGTGGCGTATGCCCTGCACTCGGCGCCGTTCCCTGATCCTGAGGGGCTGTGGGCGATCGTCGCTCTTGTCGTCATGGGGTCGATCGTCGTGCACGGGGTGCTGGCGACGCCGGCGATGGCGTACCTGGACGCCCGGCGCGAGGACGAGGCGCCGAGCGACGACGACGGGACGGTGGCGCGGACACCTGTGTGATCCGGTCGTCTCCGGATGCCCTGCGCACGTGCCTCCCGTACTGTGCCCGCATGGAACAGCCCGCCCTGCAGCCTTCCCGTCCTCCTCGCTCGTTGTGGGCCGACTCGTTCGGCCGTGCGGCGGTGCGCAGCGCCCAGGCGCTCATCGTGCTCGCCCTGTCGGCATGCATCGTCTACGCGCTCATCCAGCTCAAGCTCGTGGTCATCCCCGTGCTCATCGCGACGATCATCGCGGCGGCGGTCAGCCCGGTCGTGACGTTCCTCAAGCGCAAGGGGCTGCCTGCTGCGCTCGCGACCTGGGCGGCGATGATCACAGGCCTGGGCGCGCTCGGGCTGGCACTGTGGCTCGTCGGGCGGAACATCCGGGACGAGTCCGACGAGCTCATCGCGTCGGCGAGCGAGGGGCTCGACGAGCTCCAGAAGTTCCTCACCGAGGGGCCGCTCGGTCTGAGCGACGAGCAGATCACGTCGGCGCGCGAGTCGGCCCAGGAGCTCTTGGCGAGCGACAGCGTCCAGAGTGGCGCGGTCGCGGGTGCGACCGCCGCGGCGGAGGCCGTCACCGGCCTCCTCCTCGGTGTCGTCATCCTCTTCTTCCTGCTCAAGGACGGGCGGCGGATCTTCGAGTTCTTCCTGCGTCCGCTCGATGCGGGGCACGAGAAGCGTGCCGAGCGGATCGGTCTGCACTCGGTCCGGGTGCTCGGCGGGTACGTGCGCGGGACGGCGCTCGTTGCGCTCGTCGACACGGTCGTCATCGGGACGGCACTGCTCATCCTCGGTGTGCCGCTCGCCCTGTCGCTGGCCACGATCGTGTTCCTCGGGGCGTTCATCCCGCTCATCGGTGCCACCGTGGCAGGGATCCTCGCGGCACTCGTGGCGCTCGTGGCGAACGGGCCGGTGACCGCGCTCATCGTCATCGTCGTCGTCATCGCGGTCAACCAGCTCGAGGGCGACCTCTTGGCGCCGATCGTCATCGGCAAGGCGCTGTCGCTGCACCCGCTCGTCATCCTCCTCGCGCTGACGGTGGGGACGATCCTCTCCGGGATCGTCGGCGCGCTGCTGTCGGTCCCGATCGCCGCCGTGGGCTGGACGATCATCAAGGAGTGGAACGCGTCGGGGCGTCCGTCCGACGCGCGGACGGAGCGTGAGGAGCATCCGGAGGTCGACGGACCGGGCCCGTCCACCGACGTGGCCGAGGGTGGCGCGACGGCATAGCGCCGGGGGGCACCGACCTCGGCGGGCGTGCACAGGAGTCGCTGGCTACAGTCGCGTATGGCCATCACCATCCGCTCCATCGAGACCGCTGTCCCACCGACGGTGCTGCGCCAGGACGAGATCCGGGACGTGTTCGCCGAGCAGGCCGATCTCAGCCGTCTCGGCCGGCGGCTGGTGCGTGCCGCGTTCGACGTCTCGGGCATCGACACGCGCCACACGGTCATCGACGAGCTCGACCGCTCGAGGACGGCACGCTCCGACCGCACCGTGGGCGCCCCCGTGTTCTACGACGCCGAGGCGGGGGCGATCCTCTCGCCCGGCACCGGGACCCGCAACGACGCGTACACGGACAGGTCACCCGCCCTGTTCCTGGCCGCGGCACGCACGGCGCTCGACGCGGTCCCGGACCTCGGTGCCGACGACGTCACCCACGTGATCACCGTGTCCTGCACCGGGTTCTTCGCCCCTGGACCCGATTACGCGATCGTCCGCGACCTCGGGCTCAAGACCTCGACGCAGCGCTACCACCTGGGATTCATGGGGTGCTACGGCGCGTTCCCCGCGCTGCGCGCAGCCCGCTCCTTCTGCCTGGCGGAGCCGGACGCCGTCGTGCTCGTCGTGTGCGTCGAGCTGTGCTCGCTGCACCTGGCGTCCTCGGACGACCCGGACACGATCGTCGCGTCGTCCGTGTTCGCCGACGGTGCAGCAGCGGCCGTCGTCACCGCCCGTCCCGCGCCTGCCGGCGAGGCCGTCCTCGACCTGGACGCGTTCGAGACGGTCCTCACCCCGGTCGGGGAGAAGGACATGGCGTGGACCATCGGCGACCACGGCTTCGAGATGGTGCTGAGCCGCTACGTGCCCCACATCATCGAGGAGCACATCGCGGGCGCGCTGACGCCTCTCCTGGCATCGGTCCCGGGGCTCTCGGACCAGCCCTACGGCTCGATCGAGCGCTGGGCGATCCACCCCGGGGGTCGCAGCATCCTCGACAAGGTCCAGAGCACGCTCGGGCTCTCCGACACCCAGATGGACCCGTCGCGCGAGACCCTGCGCGCGTTCGGGAACATGTCGAGCGCAACGATCCTCTTCGTCCTGCGCCACGTCCTCCACGGTCAGGACCCGGGCAGGCAGGGCGAGCGCGTGTGCGCGATGGCGTTCGGGCCCGGCCTCACGGTCGAGACCGCCCTGCTCACGCACCGCGTGGTCGACGAGGGCGAGCGCGACGGGTGACCACGACAGCTCCGCGCACGATCCCGCGCCCCCCGGCGTGGCCCGACCTCACGAGCCGAGAGATCGACTCCCCGGAGCTCATGGACGACCCCGCGTGCGACCTCGACGCGCTGCGCCGCACCTACGCGCTGTTCCGGCCGATCAACCGCCTCGTCGCCGGATGGCGCCATGTCTACGTCCGCCAGCTGAGACCCCTGCTCTCGGCGACCCGGCCGACGACGCTCCTCGACATCGGCTCCGGCGGCGGCGACGTGCCGCGCACCCTCGCCGCCTGGGCAGCCCGCGACCGGCTGCTGCTCGACATCACGGCCGTCGACCCGGACGAGCGCGCCCACGCCTTCGCGAGCGCCCTGCCCCCCGTCCTTGGCCTCACGTTCCGTCAGGCCACGAGCACGGACCTCGTGGCGTCCGGCGACCGGTTCGACCTCGTCACGTCGAACCACCTGCTCCATCACCTCGACCGCGCCGGTCTCGCGTCCCTGCTCACCGACAGCGAACAGCTGGCCCGCCGCCTCGTCGTCCACAACGACATCGCGCGCAGCACCCTCGCGTACACGGGCTACCGGGCGGCGACGGTCCCCCTCGCCCGGCGCACGTTCGCCCACTACGACGGCTCCCTGTCCATCCGCCGCAGCTACCGGGCGCCCGAGCTCCGCGCAGCCGTGCACACCGTCGGCGCGGACCACCGGTGGCGCGTCGACACACCGATGCCGTTCCGCGTCGTGCTGCGCTGGTCTCCGGACGTGGGCGGAGACGCCCGTGCATGACGTGCTCGTCGTCGGTGGCGGTCCCGTCGGGCTCTACCTCGCTGCACGGCTCGCCGACGCCGGCCTCGACGTGCGTGTCTGGGAGAAGCGAGGAACGCCCGCCCGGCTCTCGCGGGCGATCGGGATCCACGCACCGGCGCTCGACGTCCTCGCCGACATCGGCGTCGCCGGGCCCGTCCTCGCCGAGGCGGTCGCGATCCGGAGCGGCGTCGCCTCGTGCGCCGGTGCCGTCCTCGGCGAGGTCTCCTTCGCCCGCGCACACCCGCGGTACCCGTTCGTGGCCGCTCTCCCGCAGTTCCGCACCGAGGCACTGCTCGCCGAGCGGCTCGACGACCTCGCTCCCGGGGCGCTCGTCCGCGGCGTCGCGGTGACAGGTCTCGTCCACGAGCACGACCACGTCCGTGTCGTCGGCACGGCGACCGACGGCACCGACAGCCCCGTCGGCCGGACGGTCGAGGCACAGGCGCGCGTCGTCGTCGCGGCCGACGGTGCCCGCAGCGTCGTCCGCGACCTGCTCGGACTCCACGCACCGATCACGGAGTACCCCGACACGTACGTGATGGGCGACTTCGCGGACAGCCGCACGGAGCCCGCCGCGCTGGTCCACCTCGAACCCGGCGGGGTGGTCGAGTCCTTCCCGCTCCCCGGAGGGGTCCGCCGCTTCGTCGCGCACACCCCGCACCCCACCGAGACGACAGCGAGCTGGCTCGCCGACCTCGTCACCGAGCGGACCGGGTACGCCGTCGACCCGACGACCGTCACCATGCTCAGTGCCTTCGGCGTGCGTCGCAGGTTCGCCACCCGGACGGTGGTGGGCCGCGTCGTCCTCGTCGGCGACGCGGCCCACGAGATCAGCCCGATCGGCGGGCAGGGGATGAACCTCGGCTGGCTCGACGCGGCAGAGCTCACGCCGCTGATCCTCGAGACGGTCCGGACCGGCGCCCCGGACACGGCGCGCCTGGACCGCTACGAGCGCACCCGGTCCGCCAGCGCTCGCCGAGCCGCCCGGCAGGCCGAGACGAACATGGCGCTCGGTCGACCGGTCCACGGTGCACGGCTCACCGCCCGAAACCTCGCGCTGCGCGCCGCGCTGCGCTCCCCCGCACGCACGCTGCTCGCCTCGGTCTACGCGATGCGCTGGACCTGAACCGCCGGCTCCGGACGCACGTCGACAGCCGAGGACGGCACTCCCCGGCGAGAGCACTCGCCACGACGCCCGCTCTCGACCACGAGGGCCATCCTCGACGCCGCCGGAGGCGTGGGGGCCTGCGTGTGGGGCTGGGGCTTGGGGGTCAGGGCTTGTGGTCGGTGAGACCTGTCAAGCGACGAGGCGCGTGCCGCTCAGGCCCAGCTGGACCGCGATGAGCAACGACGCGACGATGACCAGCCGGAACAGCAGACGGCTCGGTGGGCGGCTCACCACCAGGACGATGCCCCACACAGCGATCACGAGCGACGCGACGAGCCCGACCACGGCGACCGCCGAGGGCGAGCTCCCAGGGTCGGTGAACCCCGGCCCGAGCAGCACGAGGAGCGCCGACACCGCCAGCGCGACGAAGGCGATGATCCCGGACGCGACCCGCCCGAGGCGGTGCGGCAGGCCGACGACACCGGTGCGGGCGTCGTCGGCGAGGTCGGGCAGGACGTTGGTGAAGTGGATGGAGACGCCGAAGACGGCACCGACCGCGATCGCCCACGGCGCGGCGACCGCAGGCTCGGGCAGCGCGAGCGTGACGACCGTGGGCAGCAGCCCGAAGCTCACGACGAACGGCACCACCGAGAAGCGCGTGCGCTTGAGGCCGGCGTTGTACGCCCAGCCGGAACCCACGAGCACGAGGTGCGCGACGCCCGCCCCGGCGCCGAGCGCGAAGGACACCACCATCGAGGCTGCGAGACACACGAACGCCGCTGTCCGGACGGCGCCGACCGTGACGAGGCCCTGGGCGACCGGCTTGTCCGTGCGCCCCACTGCGGCATCACGCTCCGCGTCGATCCAGTCGTTCGACAGCCCGATCGACAGCTGACCGGCGACGATGGCGACCGCGAGCGCGAGCACCCGCAGCGGGCTCATCCCGACAGCCACCCCGAGCACGGCCGAGAGCACAGTCACGGCGACCGTCGGCCCGGGGTGGGAGGACAGCGCGAGGGTCGTGGCCCGGGCGAACATCAAGACAGCCTAGAGGAACGGTCCCGCGAGCACCTCAGGGCGCCGCGCGACGAGCAGCACGTGGGTACGAGGCCACGCGACGGCCTCCCCCGTGCTCGCATCGGTGAGGGACGCGCCGACGGACAGCCGGTGGTCGACGAGCCAGTCGTTGCGCCACGGACCGCTGCCCGGGTCCACGACGAAGCCGACCTCCGTGAGCAGCTCCACCCACCCGTCGTAGGTGAGGTCGCAGAACCTCTCGTGGCACTCCGAGAGGTAGTTGCCGGCATAGTCGCGGGTGTAGAGGAACTCCATCGCGGCGCGCAGCGTGAGCTCGGCGACGTCTGGCTCCACCCAGCGGACGTCGCACGCGCCTGCGGACAGCGCCGGGAAGTCGTGCGCGAACTGCACGAGACGCTCGGCCGGGCCGAGAGCCGAGTAGTGCGCGGTCACGGCGTCCCGGTCCCAGCCGTCGTAGTCGACCGCCTCCCGCGTCCCGGGCGGGGGCCCGTCGAGGCGCAGGTGGACGAGCCGGTCGCCGTCGTCCGGCCCGAGCACGTCCGAGTTGATCCACACACCGCCCGGCGCCGTGTGCTCGAAGATCCGGGACGCGAGCCTCCGCAGGTCGGCGACACCGTCGCCATAGCTCGAGATCTCGTGGGTGAGCGCCACGGTGAGCGTCGTCGAGACGGTCGATGCCGGGAAGACGGGAGCGCGCAGCAGGTTGCGCTGGGCGAAGAAGACGTTCGGGTTGGCGAAGACGCCCTGGGCCTTGCGGTGCTCCGCTTCCGCGACGAGGTGGCGTGAGACGTCGACGCCGTAGAGGTCCGACTCCCCCAGCTCCGGGGCACGGGCGGCGCGCTCGAGCAGGCCACCGGCGGCGCAGCCGAGGTCGACCACACGCCCGGGCCGCACGTACCGGGCGACCTGCTCCCACTTGCGGTCGGACGCGTCGTCGAAGTCTGCCGTGTAGGAGCGGTAGTCACGCGTCGTGGTGAGGTCGCCCTCGGACGACACGGTCGGGTCGTGGTGCACCAGGCGGACCGCGTCGACGAGCCCGTAGCGGTCGAAGTACTCGACCGTCTGCGGGTGGGCCAGGGCGCGCCACCGTTCGTCACCGTCAGCGAGGAGCTCGAGGACGTCCCAGGGGCGCGCGGGCCCCACGGCGTCGTCTCCACCGCCCCGGGCACCGGTGTCCGCCTCGACCGCCGCGATCCGGAACCCGAGCTCCCTGTACATCGTCGCGACCTCGGGCGTCGAGCACGCCACGACCGTGTCCTGCGGTGTGTGCCGCACCCCGACGCTCACCTCGACGCCCGCGACCACCGTCTGCGCGAAGCGCGGGCTCGGCGGGACGTCAGCGACAGGGGCGACGAGCGACGGGAGCCCCGCTGCGAGCGCCACGCGCTCGATGAGCCCTTCGCGGCGGTGGGCCGGGACCGGGTTGCGTCGTGTCCCGCTGTGCGTGGAGGACGTCACCGCCCAGACGACCTGGGCACCGGGGGCGCACTCGACGAGGAACCCGTCGGTGTCCTCGACCGTGCCCGCCAGCAGTGCGGAGAGGTACTCCACCTGGAACGACGTCACGAGGTGGTGGCGGCCGGGGAAGAGGACGAAGCTCACGGGCACCGGGGCGGGGTGTGCGGTCGATGTCGGGGCGGTCGTGGACGCGGGGTCGTCCGGGAGGGGTGCGGGCTGGGTCACGACCCGCACGGTGCCATCTCGGGGCGACGGTCGCAACACGACAGGGCGGGCGGGGCGCGCTCGGTGCCGGCCAGCGGTCGTGCGCAGGACGGTGTCGACCGTGGGTGCTCGGTCAGCCGTCGAGCATCGTGCGAAGCGTCCTCGCGTTGCGGACGGCGTGACCCCCGCCGTCGTTGTTGAAGTAGGCGTAGACCTCACGGCCGTCGCTCGCCCACTCGCGCAGGCGGTCGGCCCACCACCGCAGGTCGTCGTCGGGGTACGAGCCGCCGTAGAGGTGCTCGCGGTCGGGTCCGTGGAGGCGGACGTAGACGAACGGCGCGGTCGCGCGCAGGACGCAGGGCAGGTGGGCACCGCTCATGACGCAGTACGCAGCGCCATGGTGCTCGAGGAGCCGGTAGACGTCGGCGTGGTCCCAGCTCGGGTGCCGCAGCTCGACCGCGACGCGCACCCACGGTGGCATCCGGGACAGGAAGTAGTCGAGCCGGGCGTCGTCGCGGGTCTGGCCAGGGGCCAGCTGCACGAGCAGGACCGCCCTCGTGGTGCCGAGCTCGTGCCAGCACGACGCGATCCGGTCGACCCACGCCTCGGGGGCGTAGAGCCTCTTCGCGTGGGTGAGTCCGCGAGGTGCTTTGACGGAGAGCCGGAACCCATCAGGCAGGCGCCGGTGCCACGACGCGAAGGACGTCTCGCGGGGCCACCGGTAGAAGCTCGCGTTGAGCTCGACGGTGGCGAAGTGCTCCGCGTACCTGGCCAGACGCTCGCGCGCTGGTGAGCCGTGCGGGTAGAGCACACCGTCCCA
Organism: Sanguibacter sp. 25GB23B1; assembly: GCF_040012415.1. NCBI lineage: Bacteria > Bacillati > Actinomycetota > Actinomycetes > Micrococcales > Sanguibacteraceae > Sanguibacter > Sanguibacter sp. 25GB23B1. The sequence continues at coordinate 22,057 of NZ_JBDYKL010000013.1, read as the reverse complement.
GTGGTCGTAGGACCACCCTGAGGTGCCCACGTGGATCATCGGCCCGAGCGGCAGCTGGTCCTAGTCGTCGCTCTTGCCCTTCCCCTTGTCCTTGCCCTTTCCCTTGTCGCCCGGCACGGCCGGCGGACCGGTCTCGGTCGCGGGTGGATCGACCTCCGGCGTGACGGGAACGACGGGCGGCTCCGTCGGCGTCTCGACCGGCGTCTCCTGGGGTTCCTGGTTCTCGACGGGCGTCTGGTTCTCCACCGGCGTCTGCGTCTCGTCCGGCTCCGCCGACGGATCGGAGGAGGCGGCGGTGAGCGCCTCGAGATCGGCTCGGACGACGTCGAGCGACAGCTGGATCCGAGCCGCACGGTCCGCCGTGACGTCGTCGCCCGCGATCGCGGCGTCGAGCTGCTGCTGGAGCCCGTCGAGAGAGGCGACGGCCGTCTCCAGCTGCCCGGTGCTCGCGGCCTGCGCGAGGTCGACGACGCTCGTGGTCATCGTGGCCGAGACCGACTCGTCGAGCGCCGGGCTCTCGGGGGAGCACCCGGCGACGAGGGTGAGCGCGCACGCGATGGTGAGCGCGGCGCGGGTAGCGACCGTGCGGCGGCCGCGCCTCATGGCGTCACGCTCTGCAGGAGGTCGTCGAGGTGCGTGCCGAGCGGTTCGTCGACCTCCGGGAGCGTCGGCGGGGCGTCGCCCCCACGGGCGGTGATGTTGACCAGGACGAGAGCCGCGACGAGGAGAGCGAGCGCGGAGAAGACGACCGCGAGCGTCCGGCGTCGGCTCCAGCCGTGTGTCGCCTGGGCGCGCGACCGCGGGGGCGACGACGGTGCTCGTCGGGGCGCGGGCGGCGGCGGTGTGGCTGCTGCCCCGCCGGAGGACGGCAGGACCGCCGGCAGCACGGCCGTGGCGTCCGTCGGCTGCGGCGCTGTGCCGCGCGCGGGCTCGGCCGCCGCCGAGCCTGCGTCGCCGGTGCCGTCGAGCTCGATCGCTCGCGCGGCGAGGGCGACGTCGAGCGCCGTGGGCCTCGCGTCGGGGACTCGTGTCGTCATGCGTGCGAGGAGGTCCCGCCAGGCTGGGGCGAGGGTATCGGGGATGCTCGGGTCGTTGAGGAGGCGTGCGGTGACGGACTCCATGAGGGTGCCGGGGAAGGAACGCTCGCCGGTGAGCGCCTCGAGCAGGACGAGGCCGAGCGAGTAGATGTCCGACGCGGGAGCGGGCGGGTGCCCCTGCGCCTGCTCGGGGCTGAGGTAGGCGGCGGTGCCGACGAGGCCGCCCGCGACGGTGAGACGGGTGGAGTCGATGAGGTAGGCGATCCCGAAGTCGGCGAGCTTGGTGGTGATCTCTCGGCCGGGGAGCAGGCACGGGCTGACGAGGATGTTCCCTGGCTTGATGTCGCGGTGCACCACACCGTGCTCGTGGACGACGTGGAGGGCTTCGGCGAGGTCGACGGCCATGCGGCACGCGTCGGCAGCGCCGAGGGGGCCGCTCGCCGACCGGTCGGCGAGCGTGGAGCCGTCGACGAGCTCCATGACGAGGTAGGTGCGTTCGACGCCCTGGATGTCGTCGACGCCCGCGTCGTAGAGCGTCACGAGGGCGGGGTGGTTGAGGGACGCGAGCAGCTCGACCTCGGTCCGTTCGCGCTTGACGGCAGACGGGTCGTCGGCGACGGGCGCGATGATCTTCAGGGCGACGGGGCGCCCGAGGGTCTCGTCCCGTGCCCGGTAGACCGCGGCCATCCCGCCGGTCCCGAGGACGCTCTCGATGCGGTAGCGGCCCGCGACGACGTGCCCGTCCAGTGCGGACGGCAGCGGGGCGGGTCGTCGTGGAGCTGTCGTCGGGGTCGCCGGAGTCGCGGCCACGGTGGGCGCACCACCGCTCGTGGGACTCGTGCTCATCGCCAGCTCCTTCGGTACCTGTCGATGCTACGGGCGCTCGGGCGAGCCCGCCGGGCGGACGTCCGGCTTCGACCGGTTGCACCGGATCGGCACCTTCGAGGCGTCCGTCGCGCGCGCCGTTGACACGTGACCAATCAGTCACATAATGTAGCCGTCATGGACGCGGTGTTCAGAGCCCTCGCCGACCCCACCCGCCGAGCGCTGCTCGACGAGCTCTTCCGCGAGGACGGCCAGACCCTCGGCGCCCTCGAGGAACGCTTCGACATGTCCCGCTTCGGCGTCATGAAGCACCTCAAGGTCCTCGAGGAGGCCGGCCTCGTCGTCACCCGGCGGCGCGGTCGCGAGAAGCTCCACCACCTCAACCCCGTGCCCATCCGGCTCGTCCACGACCGGTGGGTGAGCAAGTACGCCGAGCCCTGGGCAGCGACGCTCAGCGGGCTCAAGAGCCATCTGGAGAGCACCATGGAACGTGTCTTCGAGATCTACATCCGCACGACCCCGGAGCGACTCTGGGACGCCATCACGAACCCCGACATCCGGCGGAGGTACAACTTCGGCGCCGGCGTCGAGTCGGACTGGACCCCGGGATCGTCCTTCACCATGGGCGCTGGGGACATGCTCCTCGGCGAAGGGGTCAACATCGAGGTGGACCCACCGCGTCGCCTCGTCCAGCGCGCGACGATGCTCTTCGACGAGGCCGCCGCCGCCGAAGGCGCCACTCGCATCACGTGGGACATCGAGCAGGTCGAGGACTCGTGCCGGCTGACGGTCACGCACGACGAGATGCGCGAGGGCGCTCCCGAGCAGCTCTACGGCGGCTGGCCGATGATCCTCTCCGGGCTCAAGACCTGGCTCGAGACCGGCGAGCTCCTCACGACACCCGGATCGCTCATGTACACCTGAGATCGGCCCCTCGGCACGTCGCTCCGGAACGTCGTTGTGGCACAGTGCTGGGATGCAGCCGAGCCCACCGCCCGCACACGTCGACAGCGCGTCCGCGACGCTCGCCGCCTTCGCACCGCACAGCCCGCAGGCGACCGCGGCGAAGGACCACGCGAGCGCGTACCTGGCGCGGCACGGGTCGGCGGCTCTCGGTCGCGGGCTGCCCGAGCACATCACGGCGAGCACGCTCGTGCTCGATCCCGTGGGAGAGCAGACGCTCCTGTGCTTCCACCGCAAGGGCGGATTCTGGGTCCAGCCCGGGGGCCACGTCGACCCGACCGATCCTGACCTGCTCGCAGGCGCGCTCCGGGAGCTGCGCGAGGAGACGGGGCTGGCGCAGCTCCTCGTCCAGAGCTCGGCACCGGTCGACATCGACCGTCACCGGCTCGGCGACGGCTTCGGTGCGTGCGCCTGGCACATCGACGTGGGTTTCGTCGTCGTGGCACGACCCGCAGACCCTCTCGTGGTGAGCCACGAGAGCACTGAGGTTGCCTGGTGGCCCGTCGACGCGCTGCCGCCCGGCTGCGTCCCGGGACTCGCCCAGAGGCTCGAGCGTCCCCGGGATCTCGTCCGGTCGGGAGCGTCCGGGTGAGCGGGTGGTCCGAGGTCGCCGACGGTGTGCTCCAACGCCGGTACGAGCCGCTCGACGTCTCCGTCTGCCTCGTCGTCGGGGCGGACGAGCTCCTGCTCGTCGACACGCGCTGCAACCCTCGGGAAGGCGCAGAGATCAGGCGCGACGTCGTGGAGGTGAGCCCCCTGCCGCTCCGGCACGTCGTCAACACCCACGCGCACTACGACCACACGTTCGGCAACCAGGCCTTCGCCACGACCGCCCGGATCTACGGGCACCACCGCATCCCGGCCCACTTCGAGGAGCACGAGGGTCCGCGCCTCGACGCCTGGCGCGCAGACCCTGCCGCTCAGCCGCACCACGCATGGCACGACGTCGAGCTCGTCGCCCCGCAGGTCCTCGTCCACGACCCGGTGACGGTCGACCTCGGCGGACGGGCCGTGCACCTGCTCCCCCTCGGCCCCGGGCACACCGACACCGATCTCGTCGTCCACGTCCCCGACGCCTCGACGTGGATCGTCGGCGACGTCGTCGAGGAGTCAGGTCCGCCCATGTACGGATCGGGGAGCCACCCGTTCGGGTGGCCCGGGGTCCTCGACGACCTGGCGGCCCGCATCGGCCCCACGGACGTCGTCGTCCCCGGTCACGGAGCGGTCGTCGACCGCGCATTCGTCCTCGCGCAGGCGGCCACGCTCGGTGCCGTCGCGACCGGTCTCCGCGACGGCATCCTCGCCGGTACGGCGCACGACGAGATCGTCCGGCTGCTCTGCGTGACGACCGGCTACCCGCCCGAGATCATCGGCCCTGCCGTGACGCGCGGCGCGTGCCAGCTCGGGCGGTAGGCGACGACCGAGCCTCTCCCGCCGAGCCCCCGGGTCAGTCGAACGGTCGACCGGCCGGGCCGCTCGTGGACTGTGGGACGGGGACGACCGCGGACTCCCAGCGGTCCGCGACCCACTCACCGTGCGTGTCACGCTCGAGCGTAACGATCCCCGTGTTCGCCAACCGGTGCCTGAGGATGAAGTCGGCGTCGATGTTGCTCACCTGCGCCGCGCACCACACACGGATGATCGCGCCGTGGCTGACGATCGCAGCGTGCTCGGCCCCGGACGCGACGACCTCCTCGACGACAGCGTCGAAGCGGCCGAGGGTCGTGGCCCGCGTCTCGCCTCCGGGGAGCACCGGGCTCGGGTCTCCGTGACCCCACGCGGCGAGGATCGCGAGGTACTGCCCGACCGCGTCCTCGTCGGATCGCATCTCGAGCTCTCCGGCAGACACCTCACGCAGCCCGTCACGGACGTGGAGCTCGATCCCACGCTCGTGGGCGAGCGCCGCCGCGGTCATCTGCGCGCGGAGCTGGGACGACGCGACGACCCGGTCGAAGGGGACGTCGGCCAGCGCGAGCGCGAGAGCAGCCGCCTGCTGCTCGCCCACCTCGTCGAGCGGCGGGCCAGGGACGCTCGTGTCGATCGCGCCGATGACGTTCGAGGCCGTGCGGCCGTGACGGACGAGGTGCAGTCTCATGGGTTCCTTCGGGTCGGCAGGACGTGCAGCGGACAGGACCGCGTCACACCGTCGGCGGTCGGGGGATCCTCGTGACCGCCGCGGCGATGATCGTCGGGACGTCGGCGGCGATGTCGATGACGATCCCCGGCTCGTCCGGGCCGAGCGGCTCGAGGGTCTTGAGCTGGGAGTCCAGGAGCGCCGGCGGCATGAAGTGGTCGCTGCGTCCCTCGAGCCGGGAGGTGAGCACCTCCTTGGTGCCGTCGAGGTGGACGAAGAGGGTCCCCGGGGCCTCCGCGAGGATCGCGTCGCGGTAGACGCGCCGCAACGCCGAGCACGCGACGACCGTGCCCCTCCCCGCCTCGGCGAGGACGCGTCCGACGACCGCGAGCCATGGCCACCTGTCCTCGTCCGTGAGCGGCGTCCCGGCGGCCATCTTCTCGATGTTGGCCACGGGGTGCAGCCCGTCCGCATCGACGAACGGGACGCCGAGGGCGTTGGCGATGAGCACGCCGATCGTCGACTTGCCAGAGCCCGAGACCCCCATGACGACGATCCTGGGAGCGTCGGCGGCCGACGCGTCAGTGGGAGAAGACATCAGGTTCAGGACCCCGTTCCGGTCACCAGTCGTGGACAGTCCCGTCGGCGAGACGGTTGTAGGGCAAGTATGCCTTCACGTACGGGTACTTCCCGGCTGCATCCACGTCGAGCTCGACGCCGAGCCCGGGGTTCTCCCCCGGGTGCAGCAGACCTGCGTCCCACGTGAACGACTGCTGGAACACCTCGTTCGTCCTCGCGCCGTGCTGCATGTACTCCTGGATGCCGAAGTTGTGGATCGCCAGTCCGAGGTGCATCGCGGCCGCCATACCGACCGGCGAGATGTCGGTGGGCCCGTGCATGCCGGACTTCACCTGATGCTGCGCAGCGAAGTCGAGGATCTTCCTGAGGTGCGAGATGCCGCCCGTGTGCGTGACGGCGCTGCGCACGTAGTCGATGAGCTGCTCGCGGATGATCTGCTGGTAGTCGTAGACGGTGTTGAAGATCTCGCCGATCGCCAGCGGCGTGGTGGTGTGCTGACGGACGAGGCGAAGCGCCTCCTGGTTCTCCGCCGGGGTGCAGTCCTCGAGCCAGAAGAGGTCGTAGGGCTCGAGGGACCTGCCGAGCTTGGCGGCCTGGATCGGCGTCATGCGGTGGTGCCCGTCGTGCAGCAGCGGGATCTCGGGTCCGAACTCGTGGCGCACCGCCTCGAAGACCGTCGGGATGTGCCGCAGGTAGGAGCGGGTGTCCCAGTCCTCCTCGACAGGCAGCGCCCCGCGCTGGGCGGGCTCGTGGTCGTACCGCACGCCCTCGTTCCCCTGCAGCCCGACGTTCGAGGCGATGCCGTAGATGGCGCGCAGTCCGGGGACCCCGCTCTGCACGCGGATGGCCTGGTAGCCCTGCTCCTGGTGGGAGCGGATCGAGTCGAAGAGCTCCGGCAGGCTCTTGCCCGACGCGTGCCCGTAGGCCATGAGGCCGGTCCGTGAGGCGCCCCCGAGCAGCTGGTAGAGCGGCATGCCCGCCGCCTTGGCCTTGATGTCCCAGAGCGCGACGTCGACCGCCGCGATGGCCGCCATCGTCACCGGACCGCGACGCCAGTACGCGCTGCGGTAGAGGAACTGCCACGTGTCCTCGATCCGCGACGCGTCGCGCCCGAGGAGCAGCGGCACCACGTGCTCGGAGAGATAGGCGACGACCGCCATCTCCCGCCCGTTGAGGGTCGCGTCACCGAGCCCGGTGATGCCGTCGTCGGTGGTCAGCTTGAGCGTCACGAAGTTGCGGTCGGGGCTCGTGACGATGACCTCGGCCTTGTCGATGATCATGCGGTGTTCTCCTCGGGTTCTGGGTGGTGGTCGTGACAGGTGGTCTGGAGCTGGTGGTCAAGAGCTGGACGAGGTGCCGGACGACGAGGGAGACCCGCTACCGTCCTCCGCCGCTGCTCGGCGAGCCGCGATCTCGGCGGTGATCTCCGCGTGACGGACATCGGTGAGCGGGTACCGGGTCATGACGACGACAGCGAGGACCGCGAAGACCGCCGGGATGAGCCCGGCGCCTGCCCGGATGCCCGTCATCGCGCTCTCGGACTGGACGGACGCCTCGGCGGTGTACCCGCCCCACGCGAGGGCGTACGCGGCGAGCGCGCCGCCGACGGCCTGTCCGGTCTTGCGGGTGAACGAGAAGAGCGCGTACGTGATGCCCTCGGCGCGGACGCCGGTGTTCAGCTCGCCGTACTCGACGGTGTCGGCCTCGAGCGCCCAGACGAGCATGTTCACGAGCATGAGGCCGACCATCGCGATGACGAGGCCGGCGAAACCGACCGCGACCATGGATCCGGGGGTGACGAAGACGATCGTCCCGCCGACGGCCATGAACCCTGCCGCCACCATGTAGGCGTTCTTCTTGCCGAAGGTCCGCACGATGCGCGGCACCTGGGTGGCCAGGGCGAAGGTCATGATGATCTGGACGATCGACAGGACCGGGTAGAGCGCGATCGATCCCAGGACGTCACGCAGGTAGTACAGCTGCATCGTGTTCATCGCGAGCATGCCCGTGAGGAAGAGGAACGAGCTGAGGCACAGGAGCATGAGCGGTCGGTTTCCCTTGAGGGTGTCGATCGTCTGCCGGGCGGAGATGCGCGGGATGTCGCGCTGCACGCGCTCCTTCGCGGTGAGGACCGTGAAGAGGTACAGGCCCGTCCCGACGACGACGAAGCTCAGCGTCATGACGGTGAACATCGTCTGGAGGTCCGCACCCGGCACGATCATCGGGGCGATGAAGATCCCGAGGAACGCGCCGACGAGCATGGCGCCGATGGTGCGTGCGCTGGCGAGCTTGGCCCGCTCCCCCGAGTCCTGGGTCATCGCGCCCGCGAGCGACCCGAACGGGATGTTCACGAGGCTGTACGCGAGACCGAGCGCCGCGTAGGTGAGGTAGGCGTAGAGAAGCATCCCGGTCTCGCCGATCTGCGGGACCGTGAACGTCGCCACGCTCAGGAGCAGCAGCGGGATCGAGCCGAACATGATGAAGGGACGGAACTTGCCGAAGCGCTTCGAGTACGTGCGGTCGACGAGGCGTCCGGCGAAGACGTCCGCGAACGCGTCGAAGATCCGCACGACGAGCAGCAGGGTGCCGGCCGCCGCGGCGGAGATGCCCGCCACGTCCGTGTAGTAGACGAGGAGGAACATCGTCGCCGTGGTGAACGCGAGGTTGTTCGCGGCGTCTCCGGCGCCGTAGCCGACGATGCTGATCCGGCTGAGCGTGTCTGGGGCGCCGGAAGCCTCCGCGCCCTGCGCGGCGGGGGACGTCGGGGTGCTGATGGTCGTGGTCTTGGTGAGGACTGACATGAGGGCTCCTTTGCCCGTCGGCCGCGGCGTGCGCGACGCTGTGTCGGATCGAGCTACTTGTCGAGGGAGGTCCAGCGCGCACGGAGCGCGTGGGCGGCGGCCTTGGGCTTGCGGTCGCGGGTGAAGACGCCCTTCTTGTTGCCGTCGACGCGGAACACGCCGTGGGACGTCTGGAAGTCGGCGAAGTTCCAGACCTGCTCGCCGACGAACGCCTCGACCCGGTCGAAGACGCGGTGGTTCATCGCGAGGTACGCACTCTGGTACTCCTCGGTCCAGGGCTGGTCGTAGACCGAGTGCAGACCAGCCTGGGTGTCTGCGCCGTACTCGGTCATGATGATCGGCTTGGCATACTTTTCTTGCCATCCGCGGAGCTCGGCCTCGAGGTGGACCTCGGCGCTCGCGAGGTCACCCGTGTCCGCGTACCAGCCGTAGTACCGGTTGAGGCACAGGACGTCGAAGAGGTCCGAGACGAGGTCGTTCTCGAAGGTCGCGAACATGACGTTGACGAACGCCACCGGCCGCGTCGGGTCGAGCTCCCGCGTGAGCGTCACCAGCGGTTCGAAGTACTCGCGCGCCCCCTGCTCGCTCGAGTCCGGCTCGTTGGCGATCGACCACAGGACGACGCACGGGTGGTTCTTGTCGCGGGCGACGAGCTCGCGGATCGCCTGGGCGTGGGCCGCCTGCGTGGCATCGTTCGTCGTCTCGGGAGAGAAGGTCGGCTTCTTCACGCCGCCGAAGATGCCGCCGGCCATCGCCATGTTCAGCCCCACGGCCGCAGTCTCGTCGATGACGACGATGCCGTGCCGGTCGGCGAACTCCATGACCTCCTCGGCGTAGGGGTAGTGCGACGTGCGGAAGGAGTTGGCGCCGATCCAGTCCATGAGCTGGAAGTCGTGGACGAGATAGGCGTTGTCGTGGCCCTTGCCGCGTACCGCGCTGTCCTCGTGCTTGCCGAAGCCCGTGAAGTAGAAGGGCTCGCCGTTGATGAGGAACTCCATGCCTCGGACCTCGACGGTGCGCACGCCGACCGGCAGGACGTACTCGTCCACACGCTCCCCGTCGGCCCCCAGGACCTCGACGACGAGGTCGTAGAGGTACGCGGCACCCGGTTGCCACAAGGTCACGCCAGAGATGCGGACAGAGCCCTGGTGTCCCTCCCCGGAACCGACGACCGTCCCGACCGCGTCCCGCACCGAGACACGCACGTCGGCGGACCCGCCGACCGTCTCGACGGCGAAGCCGACGATGCCGTCCGCGCCGTCGACGTCGGTCGTCACCGTCACGTCGTCGACCCGCACCCTCGGCGCGCTGTACAACCAGACGGAGCGCGCCAGGCCGGCGTAGTTGTAGAAGTCGTGCAGGTAGCGTTGCTTGCGCCTGCCGTCCGCCGTGACCTCGATCGACCCGGGCGGGATGGTCTCGTTGGTGAGGACGTTGTTCACGGCGATCGTCAGCCGCAGCACCTCCCCCGGCGTCACGAGCTCGGTGACGTCAGCCTCGAAGGGCGTGTAGCCGCCCACGTGCTCGGCGACGAGCGTGTCCCCGACGTAGACCCGACCCTCGTGGGTCGCTGCGTCGACACGGACGAAGACCCGCTCCCCCGCCCAGCCGCGCGGGACGCGGACCTCGCGCTGATAGCGGACCCAGCCCACGTGGTCCCGGATCGCGCTGTCGGCGAACAGGTCGTTGTAGCTGGCCGGGACGGGGGCCTCGAGGGGGCCCTCGACGAGCGACGACCAGCGCACCGCCGACTCGTCCGGCTCGACGGCGAACCGCCACAGGCCGTCGAGGTTGACGAGCTCGCGGGTGGGGGACGACTGAGGCTTGAGCATGGGAGACCTTCCTGTGCCGCTGCGGCGGCTGCGCTTCGTTGCGATGACCTGACCTGCCGACCGGCGGCGGGTGCGGACGCGTCCTTGCGTGGCCTCAGTCCATCATTGATTGACGCTTCTGGCAAGCGGTTGCCATCTTGCCGCTGCAGAAGGCGTGAAGATGCTGGTCGCAGCACCGCGTCGGCGACACGGTCACATCGCGCAGGCCGTCCGGCGCACGTGCCGGACGCCGATCGACAGTCCTCAGCGAGCGCCCGGCGCCGCCGTCGAGCCCCGGACGACGAGCTCGGTACGCAGGTCGCGGGACGGCGCCCCGACACCCTCGCCCCCCGGAGCACCGACTGCACCGAGGAGCAGACGCACGGCCTGCTCCCCCGCGTCCTCGAGGGGCGATCGCACGGTCGTCAGCGGTGGTGTGGTGAAGTCGCTGCCGAAGATGTCGTCGAAACCGACGATGCTCAGCTGCCCCGGCAGCACGACGCCGTTGCGGGTCGCCTCCCGCAGGAGTCCGATCGCCATGAGGTCGTTGAACGCGACGACGGCCGTCGCACCGGACAGCCGGACACGCGCGAAGGCCGCCACCCCCGCGTCGAGCGTGGGGCGGTTCGGGCCGATCTCGGCGAGCGACATGCCACGCGCGCGGACGCTCGCGCTGAGGACGTCCCAGCGACGTCGGCTCATCCAGGACGTGGATGGACCGGACACATACACGATCGAGCGGTGCCCGAGGTCGTAGAGGTGCCGGACGGTCTCCTCGACACCCACGGCGACGTCGGGCACCACACCCTCGACCCCGTCGACCTCACGGTTGAGCACGACCACGGGCTTGCGGCTCGCCAGCTCCCGGATCTGGGAGTCGTCGAGGCGCGTCGTCGAGAGGAGGAGCCCGTCGACCGACGGGAGGACGCGCCGTGCGGCCGTCGCCTCGAGGTCTCCGGACTCCTGCGACTCCGCGACGACGAGCGTGTACCCGGCAGCCGCCGCAGCCCGCTCGGCACCACGGACGATCCCGAAGAGGACCGGGTTGGTGATGTCAGCGACGAGCAGGGCGAGGGTGTTGGTCCGGCCGGTGGGCAGCGCACGCGCGATGGGGTTGACGTGGTACTTGAGCTCCTTGGCCGCCGCGTGGATCCGCTGCTCCGTCTTGACGTTGATCCGCCCCGGTTGGCTCAGCGCGCGGGAGACCGTCGACGGGTTGACACCCGCGAGCTCGGCGATGTCGTAGATCGTCGGTGCGCCGCGTCCCGAGCGGGCGCGACGCCGGGGTGGCGTGGGGGCCTGCTCGCTCGCACCCTCGACGTCCTTGTCGCTCACCACTGCAACCTCCTCGGTGCTCGTGCCGCTCGTCCTGGGCCACCCCGGACGACATCTGTCGTCGTCATCACACAGCGGCACCTCAAGTCTGGCCCCTGACGGCCGATGTGTGAGCCATGAGCATGCCCTCGAACTCTCGGGCCGCGCGATGACGCGCGCGACACTCCCCACAGCCGGCGAGCCGATCGAGGTCTCCACGTCGGACGAGCGGTCCTACACGACGTGGGTGGACCAGTGCGACGGCCGCTACATGCGGGTGTTCGCACCGCACGACCTCCTCGTGGTGGACCTGCCCGGTCCAGGATCGGTCGTCGTCGTCCGGTGGCACAGCCCACGCGGCCGTCATCACGTCGAGGCGGTGTTCCTCGAGCGCCGCGGTGACGGCGGTCTGCAGTGGATCCTCGAGGTCGAGGGCGACCTGCGCATCACCCAGGACCGGCAGTTCGTCCGGGGAGCCGGCGGCGAGCCGATCACGCTGGTACGACTCGACCCGGAGCCCGTCGAGGACCCCGAGGACGACACGCCCGCGCGACCGCCGGCCGAGGTCGCCACGGGCGTCGTGGTCGACCTCAGCGAGCGGGGTGTCAGGGCCCGCTTCGAGGTCCTCGACCTCGAGGCAGAGGACCTCGTGACCGTGGATCTCACGCTCGACGACACGACGCTGAGCATCATCGGGAGCGTGCTGCGACTCTTCCCCGGCGCTCGAGGGGTCCCGCCCGAGGTCGTCGTGGTGTTCGACACGGAGGAGGCGACGGCGACGAGGCTCCGCCGCTACGTCCTGCAGTCCCAGCTGAGGGCCCGCCAGGCCGCAGCCGACTGACGCTCGGGTGGGACGTGTCTTCACAGTCCCATCGCAGCACCCGGTCACGGTGCCGTCAACCGGTTGCCACCGCGGTGTCGACACCACAGGCCTCCGGGTCGAGGCGACGACGACGCCGTGCGCGCACGATCAGCTCGGGGAACCGGCGATGTTCACCATCCAGAACACACCGAACTTGTCCGTGCACATCCCGAAGGAGTCTCCCCACGGCGCCTGGGCGAGGGGCTCTGCCACCACACCGCCGTCGGAGAGCTTCTCCCAGTACCCGGTGAGCTCGGCCGTGTCGTCCCCGCTGAGCGAGACCGAGACGCTGCCGCCGGGCGTGTAGTCCATCGAGCTCGGGGTGTCGGACGCCATGAGCACGAATCCGTTGGGCGCCTCGAGCTGTGCGTGCATGACCTTCTCCGCCTCGGCCGGGTCGTCGCTCGCCCCGAGCTCGGCGAAGGTGCTCACCGTGAGCTCCCCACCGAAGACGGACCTGTAGAACTCCATGGCCGCACGGGCCGTGTCACGAAAACCGAGGTAGGGGTTGAGCCGTGTAGCCATGGTGAGACCACCTTCGTCGTCGGTCGAGCAGGGAGCGCCGCGCCGTGGAGACCGGCACCATTCGGACATCTCACGCTAGCAGCGACCGACGACACCGCACGGAGGGCACACACGACGAGCGCTCGCACGGCGCACCGGCACGAGCAGCCGCGAGCGGAGTCGCTATGACGTCCGTCACGATCGTTCCGAGCCGTGCCGAGCGGGAGGCCGCACCCTCGCCGCCCGTCCGCGAGCCGGCAGCGGGATGACCTGCACGCACGCCACGGATCCAGCACCTGGACCGTGACCCGGACGCGACAGGGACGACGAGCGCGTCCGAGTCCGCCACGCGGGCCGTGATCGTCCCGTGACATACCGCCGGAATCTCATGTACCTTCGACATGCTCCACCCGGCAACCGCCTCGGGAGCGCTCGAGCAGAACGTCTAGCCCTGCCACTGCTCGAGGTGATCTAGGAATCATGGCAGGGACGGGGGACCCAGGAGTGGGCGCTGCTCGCAGCGTCCTTGGGGTGAAGCCGCGCGGACTCGATCCGACGGCCGGGTGTTGTTCTCCTACCCGAACCCGACAGCTAACCTCGCAGGCGTCTTGGAGAGAACATGACCCTTCGTACCGATGGCCCGCGCCACCGCGCAGCGCGCCGCAGCATCACCCCCCTAGCAGCGCTGTCCACCGGCGCCACGGGCAACGCAGCCGCCCTCGGCCGCCGCACTGCCATCGTCGCCGCATCCTCCGGGCTCCTCGTCTCCCTCATGGGTGCCGCACCCGCGTCCGCCGCGCCGGCATCTGCTGATGCTGCACTGAGCACGTTCGACGTCGACACCCTCACGGCCCAGGCCAGCGCCGCGCTCGTCACCGCTCCTGCGGTGACCGTCGCCGCCGACGCGTCCTGGACCGTCGAGCAGACCTCGATCACCGTGACGCCGGCTCCCGAGCCGGAGCCCGAACCCGAGCCGGAGCCCGTCCGCGCCTCGACGACCACCACGTCGCGGTCCGCCGAGCGCACCGCGGTCACCGAGACGGCAGCACCTGCCGCAGCGGCGATCCCCGCCTCGGCCAACGGCAGCGCGATCATCGACGCCGCCAGCCGCTACGTCGGCGTCCCGTACGTCTACGGCGGCACCACACCGTCCGGTTTCGACTGCTCCGGCTTCACGTCGTACGTGTTCGCTCAGGTCGGCATCTCCCTGCCCCGCACCTCGGGTGCACAGCAGGCCGCCGGCACAGTCGTGTCCCGCGCCGACGCCCAGCCCGGCGACCTCATCTTCTCCCCGGGGCACATCGGCATCTACGCCGGCGGCAACACCCAGATCGACGCACCGCGTCCGGGCAAGACCATCCAGTTCCGCGACATCTGGCAGTCCAACCCCACGTTCATCCGCGTCGGCTGACACCCGAGCGCTCAGCACCACCGAGTCACCGACGGCCCGGCCCGCACCAGCGGACCGGGCCGTCGTCGTCTCCGCTCAGGCGCGGATGTCGAACATCTTCAGGCGGGCGCGGTCACGCGACGTCGACGACGCCTGGAGAGCGAGCAGCTCGGCGTAGATGCCGTCCGTGCCGGCCAGCTCCTCGGGTGGTCCGATCTCGTCCACACGGCCGTCCTTGAGCGTGATGATGCGGTCCACGGACGAGATCGTCGAGAGCCGGTGCGCGATGATGATCGTCGTCCGGTCGGCCATGAGCCGCTCGAGCCCCTCTTGGACGAGGCGCTCGGACTTCGAGTCGAGCGAGCTCGTGGCCTCGTCGAGCACGAGCACCGGCGCCCCCTTGAGGATCGCTCGCGCGACGGCGATCCGCTGCTTCTGCCCGCCCGAGAGCTTGATGCCCCGTTCGCCGATCTGGGCGTCGTAGCCCTCCGGGAAGCGCGAGACGAACTCGTGCGCGTTCGCAGACCGTGCTGCGGCCTCGACCTCCTCGTCCGACGCACCGGGGTCGGCGTACGCGATGTTCTCGCGGATCGTCCCGGAGAAGAGCGCAGGGTCCTGGAACACCACCCCGATGTCCGCGCGCAGGTCCTCGAGCGACGTCGTCGCGATGTCGACGCCCCCCACCCGGATGGTCCCGGAGTCCGGACGGTAGAGCCGCAGCAGCATGCTCACGAGGGTGGTCTTCCCGCCGCCGCTCTCTCCGACGACAGCGATCCGCTCTCCCGGAGCGATGGAGAACGTCACGTCACGCAGGACGTCTTCGGTGCCCTCGTACGAGAACGTGACGTTGTCGAGGTCGACACCCACGGGGCGCGCCGGGCCGTCGTGCGTACGCGACGGGTCCGGGAGCTCGTCGCGCTCGGGCTGCTCCGCCATGACCGCGAAGTAGTCGCGGCTGCCGGCGATCGCACGCTGCGCGGAGTCGACGAGATAGCTCATGGAGAACACCGGCTGGCGCGCCATGCTCACGAGCTGCACGAGCAGGACCATGACGGCGATCGTGAAGTCACCCCGCAGCGTTCCCACGAAGATCAGCGCGAAGACCGCGAAGAAGATGACGTTGAGCGCCGCTCGTCGCGAGGTGTCCATCGCGTGCCAGTACCGCGACTGCACCCGGGTGGTCCGCACGGTACGGCCGTAGCGCTCCTCGAAGGTCGTCAGCTCGCGGCGCTCCTGGACGAAGCTCTTCACCACACGGACCTGGCCGATGACCTCGGCGAAGCGTCCGCCGGCGATGTCGAGCTCGGTGTTCTTCTCCGACTCGAGCGCCTGCCAGCGCACGCTCGTGATGGTCGTCAACCACGTGAAGACGGGATAGATGACCGCGAGCAGCAGTGCGAGGGCCCAGGAGTGGAAGGCCGTGATCGCGAGGATCGCCACCACGGTCAGGAGCATCGGGAAGAACATGTTCGCGAACATGTTGAGGAAGTTCGTCGTCTCGGTGATCGAGCGTGTGAGGCGGTTGATCACCGTCCCCGTGAGCTCGCCGTCGAAGTAGCGCTGCGGGAGCCGGAGGAGGTGGGCGAAGTACCGCGCAGCCAGGGTGGCTCGGAGCCTGGCCGCCATCGTGTCGCCCAGGTAGCCCCCGATGTTCGACAGGAGCGTGTTCGCAAGCTCGGCGGCGAGCAGGGCCGCTGCGAACCAGATGACGCGGGAGACCCCCGACTCACCGCCCTGGTTCGCCTCGACGACGTACCCGGTCGCCGCGCTCACGACGAACGGTGTGAGGAGGCCGGTCGCGGCGACTCCGACGGAAGCCACGACGATGCCGACGTAGTACGGCCAGAGCTCGCGGGCGACACCGAGGATGCGGACCAGGGTGCGCACGCGTCAGGCGCCCGGCTGCGACCCGGTGGCGTCGCCCGACGTCAGCCGTGGGAGGAGCTGCTGGGCGCGGGTCGCGATGTCGTCGCGGACGAGGCGCATCCGTTCCATCCCCTCGATCCCCCGCTCCGAGGGCTCGTCGGTGTCCCACATCTCGACGGGCGTCCCGTCGACCGAGACGACCTCGGCCTCGCGACCGAGCACGACGACGAGGTCGGCCGCCGCGACGAGGGACGGCTCGAGGGCACGCGGGCGCTCGTCGCGGATGTCGATGCCGACCTCGAGGAGCGCGTCGACGGACTGGGCGTTGAGCGCCGTGCCCGGGCGGGTGCCGGCGGACGAGACGTCGACGGCGTCTCCTGCGACGGCACGCAGGAGACCGGCAGCCATCTGGGACTTCCCGCCGTTCTTGACACAGACGAACAGGACGCGCGGGCGGTGAGTGGTCATGCAGGCATCCTCGCCCGCTGTATAGAGCCGTGTCAATACAGCCGGGCCGGGTGTCCGCGTCCCGGCGACGACCGTCTTGCTCAGTCCCAGAACGGGTGTGTGAGCTCCTCGTCGATCTCGATCGGGTCGGTTGCAGCAGGAGCGCTCGCGCGCGTGATATCCATCTCTCTACCGTCGTCGACAGTCGTCGCGGCCGTCTAGGACTTGTGACCCATGAACCGCGTCGTCGCACGTCAGAGGCGTAGGACCAGCAGGGTGAGATCTGTCGGGCCCGTCAGCCGTGCGGCTTCTCGGGCCAGGCGTGCTTGGGGTACCGGCGACGCAGCTCCGCCCTGACCTGGGTGTAGCCGGTCGCCCAGAAGGACTCGAGGTCTGCGGTGACCGCGACCGGGCGTCGGGCGGGCGAGAGGAGGTGGAGCACCACCGGCACCCGCCCGTCCGCGAGAGACGGTGTCCTGCGCCAGCCGAACGCCTCCTGCACCGTGACGGCCACCACCGGGTGGTCTCCGGAGTAGTCGACGACCGGACGCGCACCTCCCGGCAGGAGCACGCGCTCGGGCGCGAGCTCGCCGAGCCGGCTCGCCTCCGGCCACGGGAGGAGACGCCGGAGCGCACCGACGAGGTCGATGCGCGCGAGGTCGCCGGCCGACCGCACCCGTGCGAGGTCGGGAGCGAGCCAGTCGTCCAGCACGTCGAGGAGGGCGTCGTCGGCCACGTCCGGCCACGGGGCGCCGAGGGCGCCGTGAAGGAACGCGAGCCGCCGCCGGAGCGCACGCGCCGGTTCGCACCACGGCAGTGCCGCGAGCCCGTCCTGGCTCAGTCCCTCGCGGACCGCCGCGACGACCCGCTCCGGGGGAGGTCGGAGAACCCGTTCGGACGACAGCTCGATCGCTCCGAGCCGCGTCGTCCGGCGAGCGACGACGCGACCGTCCTGCCAGCGGACGTCCTCGTCCTCGCGGAGCGTGGACCCGGCGGCCTCGAGAGCGAGGTCCTCGTCGATCGGCGCAGCAGAGCGGATGAGTGCGTCACGACGTCCTGGCTGACGGTCGGCGTCGGCCACCGCCAGCCAGTCGTACCCGCTCAACGGTGATCCCGGCGGGAGCGCGGCACCCGTCCCTGAGACGAGGAGGTAGGTGCTGCCGCCCGGTCGGCGGCGGGCGACGCGGTCGGGGTGCGCCAGCGCGACGACGAGCCCTGTCGCGAGATCGTCGGAGAGCCGGCGGGACGTCGTCGCGCCGCGTGGTGCTGCACGCTCCAGCCGCGCCACCTGCGAGCGCCAGGCGTGGCCGCCGTGCCGGTCGTGGCGCAGGGCGCGCAGGTCGGCGACGAGGTCGCCGCTGGATCGGGCGTCGTCGGAGAGCAGGGCGACGATCTCGGCTGCGCGGCGGGTCCCGACAGCGTCTGCGCCGTCGAGGAGTGCGCGTGCGAGGCGTGGGTCGACCCCGACGCGGGCGACGAGCCGTCCGCGCCGTGTCGCCCGGCCGTCGGGATCGATCGCGCCCAGCCCGAGGAGTGTCGTGCGGGCGACCGCCATGGCGGCTGCGGGTGGTGCGTCCATGAGGGCGAGGTCGGCACCGTCGGGGCTGCCCCAGCAGGCGAGCTCGAGGGCGAACGCGGTGAGGTCGGCCGTGAGGATCTCGGGGGCGGGGTGGGCGTTGAGGGTGGCGTGCTCGTCCTGCGACCAGCAGCGGTAGACGGCGCCCGGCCCTTCGCGGCCGGCTCGCCCTGCCCGTTGCCTGGCCGCGGCACGGCTCACGCGGACGGTGACGAGGCCGGCGAGGCCCCGTCGGTGGTCGGCGCGGGGTTCTCGGGACAGCCCGGCGTCGACGACGACGCGGACACCGGGGACGGTGAGCGACGACTCGGCCACCGCGGTCGAGACGACGACGCGTCGGCGTGGCCCTGCGGCGAGCGCGAGATCCTGCTCGCGTGGCGGGAGCCGCCCGTGCAGGGGGCGGATGTCGGCGGTCGTCCCGACGTCCGCGAGCCGGCGGGCGACCGCACCGACCTCGCCCGCTCCGGGGAGGAAGACGAGGACGTCGCCGCTGTGCTCGTCGAGCGCCCGGCGGACGGTGGCTGCGACGTGGTCGAGGAAGCCGGGTGTGACGCCGCGCTCGTCGAGCCGGGGTGCACGGGCGGGGGGCGGTGACCAGATCTCGCGGACGGGGAAGAGCGCGCCGTCGACCTGGACGCGTGGTGCGCTCTCGGCGCCCCCGAGGAGGTCGGCGGTGCGTGCGGCCTCGACGGTCGCCGACATCGCGACGACGGCGAGGTCGGGGCGAAGGTTCGCGCGGACGTCGACGAGCAGGGCGAGTGCAAGGTCGGCGTCGAGCTGGCGCTCGTGGCACTCGTCGAGGACGACGGCGCTCACCCCGGGGAGCTCGGGGTCACGCTGCAGGCGGCGCAGGAGGATGCCGGTGGTGACGAACTCGACCCTCGTGGCGTCGCTCGTCGTCGACTCGCCCCGGACGGTGCAGCCGACTGTCGTGCCGAGCGGTTCGCCGAGGAGGTCGGCGAGGCGCCGGGCGGCTGCTCGTGCGGCGATCCGCCGCGGTTGCGTGACGATGATGCGTCCGGGGAGCGCGCGGGCGAGCGCGGGTGGGACGAGGGTGGTCTTCCCGGACCCGGGCGGTGCCTGGACGACGGCGACACCGCGCTCACCGAGCACGTGGACGAGCTCGGTGAGCCCTGTGCGCACAGGGAGGTCGGGCGGCGATGCGAGCAGCGCGTCGATCGGGTCGGGGTCCACTGGAGCATTGTGCCCCGGGCGGGGACGAGCGAGCATGGAGGGAGCTGGGAGGGAGCACGAAGGAGGTCGGGCGGCGATGCGACTCTTCGAGGACCGTGCGGACGCGGGGCGGCGGCTGGCCGGCCTGCTGGAGCACCTGCGGTCCGCCGACGTCGTGGTGCTCGGGCTGCCACGAGGTGGGGTCCCGGTCGCTGCGGAGGTCGCGCGCGCTCTGCGTGCGCCGCTGGACGTCGTGGTCGTCCGCAAGCTCGGCGTCCCCGACCAGCCCGAGCTGGCGATGGGTGCGGTCGGAGAGGGAGACGTCGTGGTGCTCGACGCGCGCACCGTGGCGCGGGCCGGGGTGTCGCCGGAGCAGGCGGCGGCCGTCGAGCGTCGTGAGCGCGTCGCGCTCGCCGTCCGTGCGGAACGGCTGCGCGCTCACCGGCCCGGCGTCTCGCTCGCCGGGCGCACGGTGGTCGTGGTCGACGACGGGATCGCCACGGGTGCGACGGTCCGCGTGGCGTGCCGCGTCGCCCGCCGGCTCGGGGCGGCACGCGTGGTCGTGGCGGTGCCGCTCGCACCGCCCGAGATCGACGCGCAGGCGCTCGGGTGCGACGAGCTCGTGTGTGCTGCGACCCCGTCGCCGTTCGTGGCCGTGGGCCACCACTACGAGGACTTCTTCCCGACGAGCGACGACGAGGTGGTCCGGCTCCTCGGCGGCTGACGTCCTCGCGTCACGGCACGAGGACGATGCGGATCGGGCTGCCGGTGCGCTGCGTGAGCATCTCGACGGCTCGGTCTGCCTCGGCGAGCGGCACCCGCACGCTCACGGAGCGAGAGAGCTCGAGCCGGCCGAGCCGGGCGAACGCGACGAGCTGGTCGACGTGCCGTGGCTCCGAGCCGTAGTGCCCCCGGAGCTGTCGGCGGTTGTACGAGAAGGATGTGCTGTTCTCGATCGTCACGGGCTGACCGCTGAGACCGACGAGGACGAGCCTGCCGTCGGTGCCGAGGGAGTTGATCGCCTGCTTGCGTACGGCGTCGACGCCGGCGAAGTCGAAGGCGACGTCGAGCCGGCGTCCCTCCGTGGCGTCGTTCATCGCCTCGACGAACCCGGGGTCCGACGGGTCGAGCGCGAGGTCTGCGCCGAGCGCCAGCGCTCGCTCGCGAGCCTGCGGGAGTGGGTCGATCGCGATGATCGGGGCGGCACCGACGAGGCGGAGGAGCTGGACGCCGTGCGCTCCGAGCCCGCCGACGCCCCATACGCCTACGGACTCCCCCGCCCGCACCTGACCCGTCCGTTCGATCGCGGCCCAGGGGGTCGAGACGGCGTCGGGGATGATCGCCGCCTGGTCGAACGGCAGGGAGTCGGGGATCGGCACCATGAGCTCCGCGGGGGCCACGAGGTACTCGGCCCAGCCGCCGTCGTAGTCCACGCCCATGGTGTGGACCGCGGAGCCGACGACCTTGCCTGCCTGGACGATGACGCGCGCGCCGACGGCGACCCCGGTGACCCCGCCGCCGAGCGTCTCGACCGTGCCGGCGACCTCGTGGCCGAGCGTGACCTCGTCGCCGTCGAGGAGCGCCGGCCGCAGGAGGCCGTCGATGAGGTGGATGTCCGAGAGGCAGACGCCGGCCGCTCCGACCGCGACGCGCACCTCGCCCGGTCTCGGCACCGGGACCGGGATCCGCTGCACCGTGAGCTCCCGGGTGCGCACGTCCAGTCGTGCGGCCAGCATCGTCGGAGCAGCCATGCTCGTCTCCCGCATCCTCGTCGTCGAGTGGTGTCGGCAGGAGACCCGGAGGTCGGCAGGCCTGCGCTCTGACGATTGTTGCGCACTCGAGCCTCAGCGGCAGGTCAGGCCGCTCTCGAGGGCGACGAGGTTCGACTCCATGACCTCGAGGTAGTCGCCGCGCTCGGCGCTGTGGCTCTCGAGTGGGTCGAGCACGTCGGTCCGGACGCCGAGGTCGTCGGCGAGGGTCTGCGTGACCTTCGGGCTGACGAGGACCTCGAAGAACAGCGTCGAGACGTCGTCGGCGACGACGACCTCGCGCACCTGCCGCAACCGGGCAGGTGACGGCTCCGCCTCGGGATCGATCCCGGAGATGCCGACCTGCACGAGCCCGTAGCGCTCGGCCAGGTAACCGAACGCCGCGTGCGACGTGACGAGCGTGGCACCCTCGCAGTCCGCGAGCGACTCGGTGTACCGGGTGTCGAGGGCCGTGAGCTCGGCATCGAGGGCGTCCGCACGCTCCGTGTAGTCGGCGGCGTTCTCCGGGTCGATGGTCCCGAGCTCGTCGGCGACCTCGTGGGCGACCGCAGCCAGCCGGGTCGGGTCGAGCCAGAAGTGGGGGTCGAGGGCGTCGCTCGCCGGTTCCGACGGCGCGGCCCCGTCCGCGCCGGTGAGACCCGCGGCCGCGGCCACGTCGACGAGATGCTCGGGAGACTGGGCAGCGACCGCGTCATCGGTCGCCGGCTGGAAGCCCGAGAGGTAGACGACGAGGTCGGCCTCTCCGACGCTGCGCACCGCGCTCGGCGAGAGCTCGAGGTCGTGGGGCTCCGCAGCGGGCGGGGTGAGGCTCGAGACCGTGACGTCGGTGCCACCGACCCGCTCCGCGACGAACTGGAGCGGGTAGAAGGACGCGAGAACCTCGAGCGCACCGTCGTCGGCGTCGTCGCCCACGGCTGAGCAGCCGACGAGCGGGGCGGCGAGGGCGAGCGCGCAGACGCTCGAGGCCGCCCAGGCGGTGCGGGAGGTCGGTGGGAAGCGCATGGAGGTCCTGACGATCGGTGCGTGTGGCGGGGCTGTCGGGCGGCTAGCAGGGGGTGGGCAAGGG